>CAJXLH010000013.1 GCA_913055925.1 uncultured Maritalea sp.
GGATTGCGCTTCGTCATTTATTGCCAGCTTGGCCTGACCCGACAAGATCTCATTTTGATCGAAGCTTACCGCCAAATCAGCCAACCAATTGGCCAGCGGTCCGCGACCATTGATCGTTGCTGCTAGAGCAGGGCGATTGGGAATCGCGAGGGCATTAACGATCACGCCATCTCTGGGCTCACTTATCTCGACGCCAATCTCTGCGGTGTTGCTGTCTGGTTCAATTTGCCAAGAAGCACTGAGTGCGCCGCGCCCACCGTCGACTTGTTCGATATTCAGATTGCCTGCAACCGACAACGGCATATTGGTGACATTGGCCTGCCCATTAAGTGTAAAGCTTACAGTTTTCCCAGCAATGCGCTCACCAATTTGAATGCGCTCGATAGCGATCTGAGAGATGTCTGCCTGGTTGAAAGGCGCAGGCAATAAGCGGGTTGGCCATCCACTGTTTTGAGTTTGACCGGTTTGTTTCGCTGCTTCGGGCAATCGTTCAATCGTTAGGGATTGCAAGCGGATATCGTCCACCTCGATTTTTCCCGCAATGAGCGAGGTTAATCGATAGTCAATCGTTAGGCCCGTCGCATGGCCCCAAACGCCCGATTTGTCTTTTAGATCGATACGGTCAAGGTTAAGTCGATCCCCCAAGACGCTATTGAGGCCGGAAAGCTCGATTTTCTGTTGATCAGTGCTGGCAAGGTTGCCGACTTGGGATGCAATAATTTGGCGACCCGGTCCGGTGCCGAGGAGTGCTAAAACGGCACCTGAGCCCAGCAACAATATGATGCCGAGCACCAAAAAAGTGCGTGTAATCCAGCGTCTAACCGTTCGCATATATATGTCGCGTTTTCTTTAGCGAAGAGTGGGTTTAGAATGCCTGTCCTACACCCAAATACAAGCCATATTGTGGCTGTCCAGCAATTTGGGTGAGGGGGAATGCTATGTCTGCTCGGATGGGGCCGAACGGGGTGAAATAGCGCACGCCGGCACCGTAGCCAGTGTAAAATGAACCACCTTGACCCGGAATGCTCGACGTAAACGCGCCGCCGCTGTCCACAAAGGCGACCACACCAAAATCTTTGTTGATTTGATAGCGTGCTTCAAGTGAAGCCTCGGCAAACGATAATCCGCCAGATGGCTTGCCGCCCGGTGTCAGAGGCCCGGCCATTTGAAAGCCATAGCCCCGAATAGAGCCGCTGCCGCCCGCGAAAAAGCGTCGGTCTGTTGGCACGTTGGCAATATCCGTGCCGATAATGCTGCCCAAAGCGCCGCGCGCCGCAAGGATTAGCTTTTCATCCTGATCTAACGCATAGTAAGTGCTGGCCTCTAAAGAGGTTTTCACAAAACTCGCAAGAGTTGGCAGTACATATGTAGGCTCCGCCAGCAACTCGGCGTGCCAACCGCTGGAGGGGTTGAGCGGGTTGTTGCGCGTGTCATACGTCAGTGAAACCGGCGCCGAAATTATCGACGTGTTTGTCGTGGTGATCCCGTCATTGATCACCGCATATTCGCCGGCCAAACCGCCTTTGAGCGTGAGATCTGTTCGCAAATCATTTGAGATGTAGGTTTCCAGCTTACCGGAGCGTTTCGTAAAGGCGTTTGTGTTCACCACATCAAATGACGCCTTGGTTTCAAACCGCGTGCCAGGCCCCAAAAGGTTTGGCACGTAGTACAAAACCGAAGTATGGAAATCCATATTGTTGATGTTGCCCTGACCAATTCGGCCCACAGACCCTTCAACACGAATGCCCTCGCCGCTGCCGAACAAATTACGGTGCTGCCAAAAGGCCTCAACGCCAAGGCCGTCGATATTTCCAGCCGTTGCACCGACACCAATCGTGCGGGGTTTCCGTTCGCTTACATCAATGCTCACTGCCACGGTGCCATCCGGTGATGGGGCATCGGCGGTGCTCCCCACAACACTGTCAAAAACGCCTGCTTCTTGCAGGCGCTTTTGGGCGCGTTCCAATTGATCCGGACTATAGGGCGAACCAACAATTATGTCTGCTTGTTCGATGATAAACGCCGTATTGACGTCCTTATTGCCCGCAACATTTATGATACCGATGTTCGCTTTCACACCTGGGTCGAACGTAATGCCGACTTCCAGCAAATTGGTGTTGTGATCCGCTTCAACCGTGCGATTTGTCACTTTTGCAAACGGATAGCCTTTGGCGTTCCAATCTGCCACCAACTGCTCTTCAGTTGATAGAATAATTGGCGACTTGGCCAGTTCGCCTTGGCTCAAACCAAACGGCGAAAGGTCAATCGGACCCGCGCTTGACTTAACTTGAGGTGCAGCAAATCGAAATAGTGGGCCAGTCGCCACCTTGATGGACACTTTGGGCGCAGTGCCGGACAGGTTTTGGTCCAACGAAATCTGCTCGAGCGGTCGACCATTGATCAAAATATCAATCGTGCCACCGTAATAGGCTTCTGCATAAAGCGTGGTGATAAGTCGCTTTTGGTCAATCCGCGCACGGGTGACGAGACCTGTGGTGCCAGATGCTGGCGTCGCGATCTCTTTGAGCAAAATAGATTTGTTGCGCAGTGTTTCTTCAAGGCTTGGATTTGAAGCATTGATTTCAACCGAATAGCGAACAGGATCTTGAACATCAATCGGTGCCGAAACTTCTTGTTTCGGTGATAGCCATCCAAACAGATCAAATGCGCGCGCAGGCACGCTCGCCGCACCAAATAGCGCAAGCGTGGCCGTAAAAAGACCGATATGTGACCTCAATTTGTGCACTGCGGATGCTACTCCATACTCAAGCAAGTCGCGTACAATGGGAGCACAATATAGCCCACATTGGTTGCGCTTTCGTCAAGATTTCTATCTCATTTTGAGCGCTTGTTCCAACTATAACGCTTTTAGTGCCGACAAAGTTCAAATTATGTAGCCTGGTTTGAGTGTCAATCGATCTCATCAACGGCAAGTGCTGAAATTGCCGTTGTTTAATAGCCTTGCATTTTTGATCGGTTTCCATGTAAGGGGATTTAATCCACTTCCAAAAAGTTACGTCAAAACGTCGGCAGCAACTACAATCTCAGGTTCAGAAATGCAATCGATTACAAATAGTCTAAATCTTTCAGGCCATGGATGGCAGCTCATTGACGCAAAAGGTCAGATTAAAGCGCCATTTGCTGTGCCAAGTGATGTGCATTCTACACTGCTCGCTAACGAGATCGTCCCGGATCCATATTGGCGTGACAATGAAACCTCGCTTGATTGGGTGCTCGAATGCCAATGGTGGCTGGAAAGACAATTTGAGTTTACAGGCGATCCGTCCAAACGGCACTTTTTGGTGTTTGAAACCATCGATTGTCTCGCCGAGATCTACTTGAACGACATAAAAGCAGGCGACTGCAACAACCAGTTTTTACGCTGGGAATTTGATGTTTCTGGGCAGCTGAAATCTGGTCAAAACCATATCCGCATTGTTTTTCATTCCAGCAGTCAAGACGCGCAAAACCAAGCTGCGAATACCGACATTGCGATGCCATATCAAACGGGCAATTGCCGTTTGCCGCATTTCAACTATTTGCGCAAAACCCAATGCCATGCGGGTTGGGATTGGAATATTGCGCTGTCGCCATTAGGCATTTATGGCGATGTGACATTGCTTGAAGCCAGCGAGATCAAACTTGATGATCTAATGGTCCGCCAAAACCACCTCGATAGTGGTGATGTCGAATTGGAAATCGAAGCGTTTTATGAAGCGGAAACGGCTGGCCAAGTTTCTCTCTCGGCGAGCGTCTGCGACGTGGAAGCTTCCGCGGATGTTGAGTTCTACCCCGGCAAGTCCAGCGCGTTGCTTAAGCTGATTGTGCCAACGCCTCCGCTTTGGTGGCCGGCAGGCCACGGTGCTCAAGCATTGCACGAACTCAAGGTTCAGCTAGGTGTGCACGAATTCGCAAAGACCATTGGCTTTCGCAAAATTGAACTCGACTGCCAAGCAGATGAGATAGGCAACAAGTTTGCCTTCGTGATCAATGGCCGCGAAATTTTCGCCAAAGGCGCGAACTGGATACCCGCTGATGCTTTACCAGCGCGCGGCACGCCAGAAGTCACGCGCGATCTATTACAATCTGCTATCGACGCCAACATGAACATGATCCGCGTGTGGGGTGGTGGGCAATATGAACTAGATTGGTTCTACGAACTGTGCAGTGAAATGGGTATTCTTGTTTGGCAAGACTTCATGTTTGCCTGCAACATATATCCAGCCCACAACCGTGATTGGTTGAAGTCGGTCCGTAAAGAGGCGGATCAGCAAATCAAGCGTTTGTCTTCCCATGCATCTATGGCGCTTTGGTGTGGTGATAACGAATTGGTCGGAGCGCTCAACTGGTACCCCGAAACCAAACAAAATCGCGATCGATATTTGGCAATCTATGATCGGCTAAACCATGCGCTCGAAGAAGCGATTGATTATTTGCGTCCTGATATTGCATTTTGGCCATCTTCGCCATCTGCTGGGCGTCTCGATTATGCTGATGCCTGGCATGATGATCGCGCGGGCGACATGCATTTTTGGGAAGTTTGGCACTCTGCGAAGGATTTTGAGCATTATCGCACAGTAAAACCGCGTTTTTGTTCAGAGTTTGGTTTTCAGTCTTTCCCGTCAATTAAGCTCATCGAGCAATTCACTGAACCAAAAGACCGAAATGTCTCCTCCAAAGTGATGGATGTGCACCAGCGCAACATTGGCGGCAACAGCCGCATCGTTGAAACTATTTCGCGCTATTTCCGTTTCCCCGATAGTTTTGAGGATATGGTTTATCTCAGTCAAATTAGCCAAGCGCTTGCCATGCAAACATCAATTGAATATTGGCGCAGCCAATCACCACGATGCATGGGCACGCTCTATTGGCAGCTTAATGACACGTGGCCGGTTGCCAGTTGGTCGAGCCTAGAATATGGCGGCCATTGGAAATTGACCCATTATTTGGCGAAGCGGTTCTTCGCGCCGATATTGGTCAGTGGACAGCCCAGCGAAGACGGGAACTCAATCGATATTCTTGCGGTGGCAGATCATATTGTTGACGAACCCGTAAATGTTTCAATCGAGCTGGTGTCGACCAACGGCGAAATCACCAAATTGGGTGAGTATCAGAGTGTATTGGACGCCAACAAGGGCACGATAATTTGCAGCCTTTCGCAACAGGATGTGCCAAGCGATTGCTTCGTGCATATTAACTGGTTCGACGTTGATGGTCTGCATTTGGGCTCAAGCGATTATTTGCCAAATCGGCCAAAAACTTATGACTTTGGCACGCCCGAAATCTCGGTTGATGTGAACGCCAATGCCGGTGAAATCACGCTTCTCAGCGACAAACCAGCACTCTATGTGACCTACGACCATGGCGGCGCAGATATTTATTCAGACAATTGTTTTACGCTTTTGCCTGGACGTCCGAAAGTGATCAAAATCTTGCGGAAACGATCTAGTGAAGAATTGGATCACGCGGCGCCGGTGCTATATTTGAAGTCCTAGGCTAACGCGCAACAAACGGCTGTAGGCTCTCCACAAAGGCTTCAATAAAGTCCAAAACGAGCAATGGTTTTGTGCCTGCAATAGGGCGCAAAATCGAAAGGTCGTGCGAAAGTGAAGGTTCAAAGTCGCGCACAATTAAACCTTGATCTTCGAATTGTGCCGCGTCGAGCGCGCTGACAATAGAGGCGCCGTGGCCTTGGCTAACGATTGTGCACGCCGCTGTGAATTGACGCACTTCGATCCAAGAATTGAACTCCGCCCCAGCTTGGGAAAAACTACGCTCCAATTCTTTGAAGAATGTACTGTTGCGGCGTGAGTGTACCATTTTTTCCCCAGCCAAGTCGCTTGGGCGGATGGTGAATTTGGAACTCAGGTGATGCCCTTTGGGCAAAATGCAAACCGAACGGATCGGAATATCGATTCGCTCAATCGCAGGGTGACCTGAAAACCCGTCAGTAATCCCAAGATCATATTGCTCGCCCATCATCCATTCAAGAATACGCTCAGGTCGATCTGGCTCTAAGGTCACCGTTACACCAGGGCGTTGGTCCAAAAACTCTGTGAGAACACGCGGAAGGTGGCTCGTCGCGAAGCCGGGAAGACACGCAATACGGATATGTCCAGCGGTTCTTTCCGTAAGATCGCGTTGCAAATCTTCAAGATGGCTGAGGCTATCAAAAACCCTAGAAACTTCGGCCAGCATATAGCGCGCTTCGCTGGTTGGGGTCAGGGTGCCGTGCTTTCGAACGAACAAATCAAATCCAACTGTTTTGGAAAAATCTGCCAGCAAACGCGACACCGCCGGTTGCGAAATTTCAAGCAATTTTGCGGCTTGTGTGACAGATCCGGTTTGTGCGGTGGCGCGAAAGGCCTCCAACTGACGTAGCTGAAATTTCAATGACTTAGCCCGATTTGCAACGTAAATACGAAGCCTTAATATAACATTATGTTATGAAACTGTCAAAAAAAATTTGCTTGCGTTATTTTATTTGCTGTCCCATGCTGCGCGTCATAAATTGCTATTTGGGAGGACAAAATGGCATTTAAATCGATTCTGACAACGACTACCGCGCTTGCGCTTACCGCTGGTACAGCAATGGCACAAACTGAAGTTCAATGGTGGCACGCGATGGGTGGCACCAACGGTGAACGTGTGGACAAGATTGCAGCGGATTTCAACGCAACGCAGTCTGACTACAAAGTGGTTCCGGTTTATAAAGGTAACTACACCGAAACTATGACCGCAGCCATCGCGGCTTTCCGCGCAGGTGAGCACCCGCACCTTGTGCAAGTGTTCGAAGTGGGCACGGCAACAATGATGGCAGCTAAAGGCGCTGTTTATCCTGTTGAGCAACTCATGGCAGATGCAGGCGAGCCTTTTGATAAGTCTGACTATCTTCCAGCTGTGATTTCGTACTACCAAACGCCTGAAGGCGAATTGCTTTCAATGCCGTTTAACTCATCAACACCAGTTCTTTGGTACAATGCCGACGCGCTTGAAGCCGCAGGCGTTCAGCCACCAAAAACATGGGACGAAGTGAAATCAGCAGCCAAGGCATTGGTCGACAATGGCATGGCTTGTGGTCTGTCATTTGGTTGGCAGTCATGGGTAATGATCGAGAACTTCGGCGCTTGGCATAACCTTGAAACCGGCACCAAAGAAAACGGCTTTGCTGGGTTCGACACTGAATTCACATTTAACAATGAGCACGTTGTTGCACGTCTAGCCGACATCGCGTCAATGAGCGCTGACAAGCACTTTGTTTATGGCGGCCGCCGTGGCGACAGCTTGCCATTGTTCACAAATGGCGAATGCGGCATGTGGATGAACTCATCAGCTTACTACGGCTCAATTAAAGGCCAGGCTGAGTTTAAGTTTGGCCAAACAATGTTGCCTTTGGATACAAACGTTGCTGACGCACCGCAAAACTCAATCATCGGTGGTGCAACGCTTTGGGCACTGGCTGGTCACGAAGCAGAAGAGTATAAAGGTTTGGCTAAGTTCATGACTTACCTTTCATCTGCAGAAGTACAGGCTTGGTGGCACCAAGAAACTGGTTATGTGCCAATCACCACAGCAGCTGCTGAGTTGAGCGAAAGCCAAGGTTTCTACGAAGCTAACCCAGGCACCGACACAGCTATTAAGCAACTAAGCTTGAACGCACCAACTCCAAATTCTCGCGGCATCCGTTTTGGTAACTTCGTGCAAGTGCGCGACGTGATCAACGAAGAAATGGAAGCGCTTTGGGCTGGTGACAAGACAGCACAAGAGGCAATGGACGCGGCTGTGAAACGCGGCAACGAATTGCTCCGTCGCTTCGAACGTTCAGTGAAATAACACTGCGCTTCGCATTGACCCAGCACGGCGTTAAGCTGTGCTGGGTCCATTATTTGCATAGAAAGACAAGCAACAATGCTTAAACGTGTGCATTTTTCAAAAACATGGCTGCCTTTTTTGTTGGTCGCCCCGCAAATTATCATCACGCTGATCTTTTTCATCTGGCCCGCGAGCCAGGCCGTATATCAGTCGTTTTTGATCGAAGACGCATTTGGCCTTTCAACTGAATTTGTCTGGTTTGAAAACTTTGAGTATTTGCTGGCCGACGAGATCTATCTGCAAAGCTTTGGCCGCACGCTGTTCTTTTCCGCCGCTGTTGCTTTTCTATCTATGTCACTTGCCCTCATTTTGGCAGCGTTTGCGGATCGCGTGGTGCGTGGCGCGACAACCTATCGAACGCTATTGATCTGGCCATACGCGGTCGCCCCAGTTCTTGCGGGTGCGCTTTGGGTGTTCATGTTCAACCCAACGTTGGGCATTTTTCCGTATTTCTTGGAGTTTGTCGGCGTTGATTGGAACCATTATTTGAACGGTTCGCAGGCAATGGGGCTGGTGATTATGGCGGCGGCGTGGAAGCAGATTGCCTACAATTTCTTGTTCTATCTCGCGGCTATGCAGTCGATCCCGAAGTCAATTATTGAAGCGGGTGCAATTGACGGCGCACGGCCAATGCGGCGCTTTTGGACACTGGTGTTTCCACTTGTGTCGCCAACAACGTTCTTCTTGTTGGTTATCAACGCAGTCTATGCGTTCTTTGACACGTTCGGCATCATCCATGCGGTTACACAGGGCGGCCCGGCCAATTCGACGACCATTCTTGTGTACAAGGTTTTTAATGATGGTTTTGTCGGTCTGGATCTAGGTGGTTCGGCTGCACAGTCTGTGATTTTGATGCTTTTGGTGATCGTGATGACCTTCATTCAATTCCGATATGTTGAAAACAAGGTGCAATACTAATGGTTGAAAATCGTCCGATTTTGAATGTTGTTACGCACCTGGTGCTAATCCTTGGTATTGCCATGGTGGCACTGCCGATTTGGATTACCTTTGTGGCGGCAACCCACGATGAAGCCCGCATGTTGCAAGCGCCCCTGCCTTTGTTGCCCGGCGGCTATTTCTTCGAGAACTTTAAACAAACATTTTTGGGCTCTGGGCTCTCTGGTTCAGAAACAGCGCCGGTATGGCGAATGCTTTTGAACTCTTTGTTCATGGCCTTGATGATTGCTTTCGGTAAAATTGCTATTTCATTGTTGTCGGCGTTTGCCATCGTCTATTTCAAGTTCCCCTTCCGCATGGGTTTCTTTTGGATGATTTTCATCACCCTCATGCTGCCCGTTGAAGTGCGTATTTTGCCAACCTTTGAGGTGGTGGCAGATCTCGGTTTGCTAAACAGTTATTGGGGGCTTTCAATCCCGTTGATCGCGTCAGCCACAGCAACATTTATGTTCCGCCAAGTGTTTTTGACGATCCCAGATGAGATGCTTGAAAGCGCGCGTATCGACGGTGCAAAGCCTATGCGGTTCTTTGTCGATATCTTGATCCCACTAAGCCGTACCAATATTGCAGCGCTTTTTGTGATCCTTTTCATCTACGGCTGGAACCAGTATTTGTGGCCGCTTTTGATTACGACAGACACGGATATGACAACGATTGTGATGAGCATCAAACAAATGCTTGAAGCCGCAGAACAGTCGCCGCAATGGAACATAATTATGATGACCGCCTTGCTGGCCATGATCCCACCTGTGTTTGTGGTGATCGCGATGCAAAAACTCTTCGTGCAGGGCCTCACAGAGACGGACAAATAGGAAAATCATCATGGCAAAAATCAAGCTCAAAGACTTGGTCAAAAACTACGACAAAGTAGAAGTTCTGCATCATGTGGAAGGTGAATTCCAAGACGGCGAATTCATCGTCATCGTTGGTCCGTCAGGCTGCGGTAAATCCACATTGCTGCGTATGGTCGCTGGCCTAGAGACCGTGACATCGGGTGAAATCTTCATTGGCGATAAGCTGGTCAACGACCTCGAGCCTGCTGACCGCGACATCGCGATGGTGTTCCAAAACTATGCACTTTACCCCCACATGACCGTGCGTCAAAACATGGCATACGGGCTCAAAATCCGCAAAATATCAGCGTTCGAAATCGATCGACGGGTCAATGAAGCTGCGGATATTTTGGAGATCCGCGATTATCTTGATCGTAAGCCGCGTCAGCTTTCGGGCGGCCAACGTCAGCGTGTAGCGATGGGGCGTGCGATCGTGCGCGATCCGCAAGTTTTCTTGTTCGACGAACCGCTTTCAAACTTGGATGCGAAACTCCGCGTGCAAATGCGTTTGGAGATCAAAAAGCTACAACGTAAGCTCGGCGTCACTTCGATTTATGTGACGCATGACCAAGTGGAAGCGATGACCCTTGGTGATCGCTTAATGGTTCTGAACGGCGGATATGTTGAGCAATTTGGCACGCCGATTGATCTTTACGACAAACCAGCTTCAGTTTTTGTTGCTGGCTTTATTGGTTCACCTGCGATGAACTTCGTCCCAACCGAGTTGAAAAACGGCAAGGTGGCTTTGCCCGGCGGTACAACAATAGACGTTGCTTCGAAGGGCGCGGGTGAGGTGGTTCTTGGCATTCGTCCCGAGCATTTGGTGGCAAACGATAAGGGCGCGATTGAAATAGAAGCGGAAATGTTTGAACAGCTCGGCGCAAACACATTGGTCCATGGACACTTAAAAGGAACTACACATCCTTTCGTTGCCAGCGTGCCAGGTCACGTGTCGAATGAAAGCGGCACTGTGATGCGCTTTGACGCGCCAAAAGAACAAGTGCACCTTTTTGATAAATCTACTGAGAAGCGGCTCGAAGACTGATGTTTGAAAGCCAGCTTTCGCCGTTCCGCGGGACAGACAATTGTGTTCGATTGGTCGGGCATCGTGGCGCGCGCGGCATCATGCCGGAGAACACTATATTGGGGTTTGAGTGGACATTGCGCATGGGCGTTGACGCGCTTGAGTTTGATGTGATGATCACCCGCGATGGCGTGCCCGTGATCGTGCATGATCACCACCTAAATGCGGCGACCGCGCGCGGCGAAGATGGTATTTGGCTAAGTGAGCCTGGGCCGGCAATTTCTGACCTTACTTTTAAAGAGCTGCAGCAATTTGATGTGGGCGGGCTAAACCTTCAAAGCGATTATGGAATGCGCTTCCCCGAGCAGGCGTTTTTAAACAAATTGCGTGTGCCTAGTTTGGATCAGCTTTTGGATTTGGTCGCCCGACCTGAGTTTTCACATGTCCGGCTGATGCTCGAAATTAAATCTGCGCCGAGTGATACAAATCCCGCTTTGGAGCGCGAAAAGGTTGTTCGCGCTGTCGTTAACTCTGTCCGCAAATTTGGTATTCAGCCACGCACCGTGCTGCATAGTTTTGACTGGGAGATTCTTCAAATCTGTCAGGCGCAGGCTAGTGATATGCCCTCATCCTATCTGTCGAACGTGCCAGACCAACCAGAGGATGTTGCCGATCATGCATTGGGACTCGGCAAGTTTGGCGGACAATATGCGTCCGCACCCGATGCCGTTGCGCAAATGGGTGGACGAATTTGGGCGCCGCACCACAGCGATGTAACGCGTGATGTGGTTGCACACGCCAAATCCTTGGGGTTGATTGTGGCGACATGGACCGTCAATGAAATTGACGATATTTGCCGTGTCACCAAATGCGGCGTAGACGCCATTGTGACAGATTACCCTGCGCGCGTTCAACGCGAACTTGCGAAGCGAAACATGGTGTGGCGAGACGATCCTTCATCACACCCTGCCGATCTTTCACCTGCAGTTTAGGTGGCATTTTAGATGGCGTTACTTGAATTCTTGATCGCTATTTTTGGGGCGACAATGTTGCTCCTTTTCGCCGTGCGCATGGTGCAAAATGGCATCGAGCGCATGAAGGGGCAAGAGTTCAAGCGCATCCTTACACAAACAAAAAATCCGTTCGGTGCAGCATTTGCCGGCGCGGTTTTGGCCGTTCTTCTGCAAAGTTCGGCCGCCGTTGCAATCCTCACTGCGGGCTTTTCGTCTGGCGGGGCATTGGCCACCGCATCAGGACTGGCAATCATCCTCGGTGCTGATTTTGGTTCCGCGATTGTTGTGCAGATCTTATCGCTGGAGTTGGATTGGATTGCCCCCGTTTTGATGGGGGTTGGCGCATGGCTTTACCTCAAAACCGATGCGCGAAATCTAAGGCAAAGTGGCCGTATTATGCTCGGCATCGCGCTGATCATCGTTGCGCTGGGCTTCTTGCGCGCGGCTGTGGCGCCGATTGAACAAAGCGATCTTCTCCCCTCGATAGAGCGATTCCTATCCGCAGACCCGCTGTTGGCCTTCTTTGTCGGCGTTGTTTTAGCGTTCGTCATGCATTCAAGCGTCGCTGCAATATTGATGATCGCTGTGGTGGTTGCCGAAGGGGCGCTGTCGCTACCTGTAGGTATTGTTTTGTTATTCGGCGCAAATTTGGGCGGCGCCTTGGTGCCGGTTTGGATAACGAGGTCGATGAAAATCGAAGCCCGTCGACCGGTGCTCGTAAACGCGATTTTGCGGGGTCTCACGGCCGCGATCATCGCAACGCTTTACACACGAGCAATGATTTCGTCCTGGGTACATCTTTTGCCAAACCTTGTGAGCGTGCACCTGCTGTTTAATGCATTGCTGCTCATCTACATCCCGATAAGCGGTTGGATCGGCAAGATGGCAGAAAAGCTGATGCCCGTTGTTGAAGTCGACGCAGAAACGCCAATGGCGGAACGGTCCTTGCTTGATGAACACGCGTTAGAAAGCGTTAGTGGTTCTCTATCGTCGCTCCGCCGCGAGGTGGTGCGCATGACCAATTTGTCCGAGCAAATGATCCGCGAAGTGCTGAACTGGTACATTTCTGGCAAGCTACCAAATTTCTCCGAATTGGAACGCGAAGGGCAAGTGATCTTGGATGCCGGGCAGGGGGTAAGGCAATATGTTACCCACATGCCTTCCAAGAAAATGAGCAAAGCGCAATTTAGACGTTTGCGCGATTTAGCGGATTATGCGCTGTCGATCGAAGCAAGTGCGGCAATTCTTGGTCAAAGGCTTCAAAATGTCATTCGCACCCAGCACGAAGAAAAGCAGAAATTCTCTGCGAACGGTGAAGCGGAATTGCGGGCTATCGCTGAACAAGTTCTGCAAAATATGGTGAAATCTTACGACTTGCTTGTCGATGAAGATATTGAAGTCGCGCGCGAGATCTTTCGCGATAAAGATGAATTGTCGGCACTGGTGGCAAAAAGTCGCAAAAAGCACCTCTTGCGCTTGCGCGAGGGCCTAGAGAATTCCATCGCGACAAGCGAACTGCACCTTGAAGGTCTTGCAGCGCTCAAAGAGCTGAACGCACAGCTCGTTTCCATTGCCTATCCGCTGCTCAAGCGTGAGGGGCAATTGTTGCAAACCCGTTTGATTTTGGACGGCAAAGCGCAAGAACTTTAGCGCCTCCCTCAAAATTCCTTTGAAAAATGCCCCGCCAACTCGCTTGACAATTGCGATGCATCAAATAACAATAGTTAGTATTATAATATAATACTTAAGCGCTAAAGCTTGAGATGGAGGGACAATGAAATATTCAAAAGCACTGAAGGCAAGCGCTTCAGCGGCACTTATAAGCGTAATGTTGGTTGGCGAAGCTTTCCCGGCAGACACACACCCAAAAACTGGAGAGACTTTGGCGGAAACCCAAGTCTTCCGTATGCGGTTGCTCGACAGCATCCCATCACTTGATCCGCAATTGATGGAAGACGTCACCGGTTTCGCATTTGCACGCGACTTGTTTGAGGGGCTGCTCAACCAAGATGCGGACGGCAATCTCGTGCCAGGTGTGGCTGAAAACTGGAGCGCCAACGAAACCAACGATGTCTACACATTCAATCTGCGCCAAAATGCAAAATGGTCAAACGGTGATCCGGTCACCGCGCACGATTTCGTTTATGCATGGCAGCGTTCTGTAGACCCAGAACTTGGTTCGCCCTACGCATGGTATGTCGACTTGATGTCGATTGAAAACGCCTCACAGATTTTGGCTGGCGAATTGGACAAGTCCGAGTTAGGCGTACGTGCAGTAGATGACTATACATTTGAAGTGCGTCTAACGTCGCCACTTCCGTACTTTGCCAGCATGACTGTGCTTGCGACTGTGTTTCCTGTGCACCAGGCCACAGTTGAAGCCCATGGCGCCGAATGGACGCGTCCAGAGAACATGGTTTCAAATGGTGCTTATGTCCTTAAAGAATGGGTAGTTAACGAACGTACTGTGCGTGAACGCAACCCACAATACTGGAATGACGCCGCGACCATTGTTGATCGTGTCGAAACCCAAGTCATCAACGATGAAAACGTTGCTTATACGCGATATCTCGCCGGCGAGCTCGATATGACGGCCGTACCTTCTGGTCAGTTCAAGCGCCTTGAGAAAGAGCGTCCAGACGAAACGCTTTCTCTGCCTTATCTCGGGTCATACTATTATAGTTTCAACATGTCAGACAGCGGTCCTGAGCCGTTTAAAGATGTGCGCGTACGCAAGGCATTGTCTTATGCGATTGACCGCAGTGTCATCGCCGAAAACATCCTTCAAGGCGGCCAGCATCCGGCCTACAATGTGACACCTCTTGCGACCGCAGGGTTTGTTGATCCGAAAACTGAATATGCGAGCTGGACGCAAGAAGAGCGGGACGCAAAAGCGAAAGAATTGTTGGCGGATGCTGGTTTTGGTGCCGACAATCCGCTGAAGTTCGATCTTTTATACAACACTTCGGAGACCCACAAAAAAATTGCAACGGCGATTACCGCCATGTGGTCACAAAAGCTTGGTGTTGAAGCAGTGCCAACCAACATGGAATGGAAAACCATGTTGGAAACAGCACGCAACGGCAATTTTGACATGGTGCGCTATGCGTGGATTGGCGACTACAATGAAGCGTCAACATTCTTGGATCTACATCGCACAGGTGGCGCACAGAACTGGGCAAGTTTCTCCAACGCAAAGGTTGATGCCCTTTTAGACGCGGCGAAAACCTCCAAAGACCCAAATCCTGCCTACACGGAAATTGAGCAGATCTTGGCGGCCGAGATGCCTGTGGTGCCGATTTATCATTACACAAGCGTGTTGATGAAAAATCCAAAGCTTAAAGGCTGGCCAATGCAAAACATCCAGCAAAACTGGTATTCGCGCGACCTTTACTTCGTCTCGGAATAACCCCTTTGGCTCGCCGCACCGTCTGCGGCGGGCCTTCCTCTCCCGATGACGCAAGCAGCGATAGGTCGGTGTCCTCACGTTACACTACGCTGACCTATCGCACCTGAACTTAAAAGTCTGGTGCTGTCGCCAGGGCTTGGGTGATATTGTTCGCGGTCTTCATGACAATGGGCGCAAACTTCTCTTTCATTTCAGTCTCGCTCCACGCACGACCGTGAACACAGATATTCATAGCGGCCACAACGTGCCCCGATTTATCCAAAATTGGAGCGCCAACCGTCAACTCACCAATAATGCACTCTTGAACTGCCGACGCATATCCGTCGCGCCTTGCTTGTTCAATCAACCGCAAAATCGTGTCACGATCCGTGTTGGTATGTTCGGTGATCGGCGAAAGGTTGGACTTGTCAATAATCGCTTTAGCTTCATCAAGCGGCAACGCAGAAAGATAAGCGCGCCCGCTTGACGTGCAAAACATCGGCGCCCTCCCACCAATAGGCGGATTGATCATGTGCGAATTCGAGCTTGCCAATCGTGTGACATAAATCACGTCACACCCGTGCGGCAGCGCCAAATTGACCGCTTCACCGGATTCCTCACGCGCCGCCAAAAGAAAGGGCGCCGCATAGGATGAAAGTGCATTTGACGCAAGAAACGAAAAAGAAAACTCAAGAAGCTTTGCCGCAGGTTTAAGCTGACGGGTCTGCGGATTACGCTCCAAATAGCCGAGCGCAACAAGCGTATGGCAAAAACGCTGTGCCGCGCTTTTGCCAAGGCCTGTCCGTTCAATAATGTCGGTCAAACTCAGCGCGCTTTTGTCACCACGAAATGCTTGCAGAACGCGCAAAGCTTTTTCGACCGAGCCGACAAACAACGCATCTTGTTGCGCCGCTTGCAGATCTGCTTGCGCGTCTCCGTGGCCGTTTTCATCATTGTGATAAATGCTCGAAAGCGAGTTCGTCATAAGGTCGTCAAATCATAAAAATGTCGATGTTCCTTTATGCCGAAATGCCTTGCTGAAAGCAACTTAGTGGATCAATAATCGCTTGATGGTTTGCCTTGGCAAATCTGCGGGGATGCGCCACCCAAGTCCGCCCGAGGCGGTTATCGCACGGCTGGTGGTGCTGTCGTCATCAAAGACGAAATCAGCGCTGTAACTGTCATCAGCAATATGGAGGTCAAAATCGTCTGCCGCCCGCGTTTCAACACTGCCCGTTGTTAAAATAGGGCTCGACATTGAGCCCGCGCGAAGCATCGGCAACGCAATATCAACGCCATAAGTGCTGTCGACAACCGCCGTTTTCATGATTTGCAGCGAAGCACTGCCGGATGCAACTGCGGTTAAATCTAAGCTGAACAATTGCCAGTCGGTCGATATACTCGCTGAGCTCGCCACCAAATACGTTCCGGCCAAACCAATCGGTTCATATAGATAAATGTCAGTTGCGTTTTTACCTGTCGCGCGTCGCAACGCTACAGAAAAACTATACGCGCCTGGAGCATAAGCAATTGACGCTAGTGTACGCCAACCTTGATAGCCGCCAGCATCACCGCCATTGATCCGAATTGGCTGACTGGTGATGCCGAGAATACTTTCGGCACCCAGCACTTCAGCAAACCCAGTTTCAACGCCGACTTGTGCCCAGCCCGCTATTTCAAGAGCAGTTGCTCCGGTTGCTGGTGTTTCGCCCAAGATATTGTTGCGTGGCAACAGTTCACTTGCACTATCTTCGATGTGAATTCCGGAATTGACGCCTGCAGCAATGTTCGCGCCAAATTGAGTGTAAATGCCCGGTGTGTCCTGCAGCCACTTTTCGCTGGCCCGCGCAAAACTCGCATTGGGTGAGGCCAAGAGAGCGTCGATGCTTTCATAAACGGTGCCGTTCACATAAGCGCGGTTTGCGGCAAAATCCACGTCGGCAATGGCCGTTGGGTCAAACCAACTGGTGGGCGATCCTCCGCGTGAAATGCCAAGGCTGGAAGGTGTGAGAGCTGTGCTCATCATTAAGCCAACCCAACAATGTTTGTCGCGGTAGATGCAACTTTCACACGCCGAGCGCGCAGAGGTAAAAGGGTTCCTGCAGAGACGCCAACAAATGTGGCATCAGCACCATCCATCATTTGCACAGTAAGATCACCCGCCCCGCCGACATAAATGGCACGCGTGATTTCGGATAAATCCAAGCTATCATTTGGCGTTATCGCAAACGCTTTGCTGGCGGGTGAGGTGAGGCTGTTGCTATGGGATGAAAAATTGTCTTGCACGGCAGATCTCCAAATTGGTTCTCACCATTTTGAAGCTATTCGCCCAAGCGGGGAAAATTTCGCCCGCGGGAGTGTGCATGTTGCTCTAAATCAATAGGTTAAGCCCGCGGTGCCGGGGATAACTCACCCAACTTCTTGGTCTGGCCGGCCGACACAACGATATTTAAACCCGTGCGGTTCAACCTCATCGCGGCGGTAAATGTTTCGCAGATCGACCAAAATCGGTGTGTTCATTTCGCGTTTCAACCGCGCCAAATCGAGGGCGCGGAACTGGTTCCATTCAGTCACAATGCATACTGCATCTGCGTCTGCCGCCGCCGCGTAAGCATTTTCGTGATACTGGATATAGTCCATTTCAAGCTTTGCCTGCGCCATACCTTGCGGGTCATATGCGGTTATCGTCGCGCCAGCATCTTTTAGTGCTTGTGCAATCGCAATCGATGGGGCGTCGCGCATATCGTCTGTGTTGGGTTTAAAGGTGAGCCCAAGCAGGCAAATGCGTTTGCCGCGCACATCGCCCTCAAGCGCCGCGATAACCTTTTTGGCCATGGCGCGCTTGCGGCGTGTGTTCACATTGATTGTTGTTTCCACAAGGTTCAACGTTTGCCCAAAATCATCGGCAGTTTTCACAAGTGCGGTGGTATCTTTAGGGAAACATGAGCCACCAAAACCTGGTCCGCTATGCAAAAATTTTGAACCGATACGCTTGTCCAACCCAATGGTGCGCGCAACGTCTTGCACATTGGCGCCCACGGCTTCCGCAAGGTCGGCCATTTCGTTGATGAAGGTGATCTTCATCGCCAAAAAGCTATTGCTGGCATATTTGATCAGTTCGGCGGTGCGCCGCGAAGTAAAAACCAACGGACCTTTGTTGAGGTAGAGGGGGCGATAAACCTCCGTCATTGGGCCGCGCGCGCGCTCATCCTCAATGCCCACCACAATGCGGTCAGGGCGCTTAAAGTCATCAATGGCGGCGCCTTCGCGTAAAAATTCCGGATTTGAGGCCACTGCGAAATTCGCTTCCGGGTTGGCCTGTCGGATAATCCGCTCAACTTCATCGCCAGTGCCAACCGGCACCGTTGATTTTGTGGCCACCACGGTAAAGTCTTTGAGCGATCCGGCAATTTCTTCGGATGCTTGATAGACATAACTGAGATCGGCATGGCCGTCGCCGCGTCGACTTGGGGTGCCAACCGCGATAAAAACAATCTCGGCGTCCGCGACGGCTGGGCCCAATTCTGTTGTAAAGGTCAAACGACCCGCCTTGGCGTTGTCGCTCACAATTGCATCAAGGCCGGGTTCATAGATCGGTATTTGCCCGTTCAAAAGCGCAGCAATTTTTTCGTCGCTTTTGTCAACGCAAGTCACATGATGGCCAAATTCGGCAAAGCACGCGCCGCTCACCAACCCGACATAACCCGCTCCGACAATTGTGATTTTCATGCGCCTGATCCCCAATCCGCCCGAAAGGCTTTTAGTTTGTGTGCAACATCAGCTGCCCGTCAACTTTAAGACGTCCAGTTTACTAGATCGGATTTGTGACAATTAAGCAAAACCACTTCTGAAGGGGATCATGTGATTGTCAAAAAGGAAGGCCGCGCAATGTGCGCGGCCCAATTTTCATAATTTGCACCCAAAGGCACTAAGCTTGTTTGATTTCCCACTGATCATTTGCAGGGATATCAACGATCTGCGTTAGATCGTCCTTGTCGATGGTGAATGAACACATCATTTTGCGTTCTTGGTCTTTAATCAAGCCAAGCTTCTTGATGCCAAGGGCCGCGGCGCATTTCGCGTAGGCACCAAGACCATCGATGTTTGTTGATTTTGGTTCCCACCCCATATAGCGACGCATATAGCCATTTGTGTAGTAAACGCCATATTTGCGCTGGGCCGCAGGGGTAAAGAACTCTGTCGTGATTGAAACGTTTAGTCCCTCGACATTATCCACACGGTGCGGAGCGTTGAGTTTCCAAGAAAGAGCCTGTCCTGGTTCAAGTAAAACAGATTGTGCTTCGCGGTCCCATGCTTCGTCATAGGCGACTTCTTCCTCTGTTTCTTTAAGAATGACACCCTCAAGCGTCTGGTCTGGCAGATGCGTTTTGTTTTCGGCATCGTAGACCCAAACCCGCTTTTTGCCGCGCAAGTGCCAAAGGCAAATGTATGGAATGTCTGTGTGATAGAATACGCGTGCATTCGGTGACGAAATCAAAAGGCTTGAATCTCGTTTAAAGGTTTTGAGCTCCGGGTTCCCAGCTTCAAGCTCTTCAAAGCTCTCATCGATAATGTTTTGCAATTCTGGCGCCACAATATCGAAACGACGCAAACACATCCAAACGCGGCCATCGTGGATGGCCTTCAAGACGTCAGCGCCTTTCAGGTCGCCTTTGTCGCCATGACGCCAAACACGCTCTTCGCCTTGCTTTGTCATTGAATTGAGCATGTAGTATTCGCGCGGATAGCGGTCAATCAGCTCCGCTAGTGCTTCGTCCGTAAAATAGCCGCTCTCATTGAGCTTATGTTGAATGCTGACTTGGCCCTTGCCAAATTCATCAGCACTTCCTTGTGACACCTGTGTCCAACGTCCCATCTTCTCTCTCCAAAAAGATAAATTACCCTGTTAACCTCGAGCGCTGGGTTCTTTGCCCCATTTTTGCTTCTGGAGAGAGATTAGGCCGGTAAGACGTAAATAGGTGGTGAATCCGTTTGTTTTGAGCAACTGAACATCTATTGAAGGTTAATGAGCTCGCCAACAAAACTAGTTAACAACCCATCATTTGAGTGCTTTTTCTAAACACGATTTTCCAGACGAAAACTCTCAGGCACCATTGGGCCGACTTCGTTCAAAATATGTGCCAGAGCACATTGCGCCATTCGATGGGCGATGCCGAAACTGATTTTGAACCCACCCGTTGCAACGTAAATACAGGGCGAGTCAGGTGCTGCGCCCAAAAGCGGGTCGCGACCTTTGGGTTGCATCCGTAAATTTGCCCATCTTTCGCCGACGTC
>CAJXLH010000014.1 GCA_913055925.1 uncultured Maritalea sp.
CCCGGGCGATTTCATAATCGGTTACAACCCGGTCAAAATCTTCCTGTTCCCATTCGGCAGCGCGCACATAATGGTCAACCACATCACTGCCTAGCGCCTCGCGCAGCATCTCAGAGTTACGCAGTGTTTCCGTAGCACCACGAAGGGTTTGCGGTATCTCGCTCGCGCCTTCATTCTCGTAAACGTCGCCTGTTGTCGCAGGTGCAAGTTCAAGTTTTTCTTCGATGCCTTTGATGCCAGCAGCGAGCTGCGTAGCAAGCGCCAGATATGGATTTATATCCGACCCGCCAATTCGACACTCAACGCGCACGGCTTTCGTGCCATCACCACAGAGCCTGAAACCAGCTGTGCGGTTGTCCACGGACCAAACGGTTTTCGTTGGCGCAAATGTACCCTTTTGGAAGCGCTTGTAGCTGTTGATATAAGGCGCAAGGAAATAGGTGTACTCCGGCGCATATTTGATCAATCCGGCCATGTAATTCTTCATCAAATCCGACATGCCAAGTTCGGCACTCGGATCATGAAAAGCATTCGAGCCGTCTTTCCAAAGCGACTGGTGAACATGAGACGAACTGCCGACACGATCATGATGCCATTTTGGCAGAAAGGTCGCGGCATGGCCCTGCTGCCAGGCGATCTCTTTTGTCGCATGCTTGGCAATTGTGTGATTGTCCGCGCAATCCAGCGCCGCAGCATATTTGATATTCAGCTCTTCTTGGCCCGCCTCTGCTTCACCCTTCGTGTTCTCAACCGGAATACCGGCGGCGAACAAATGATTGCGCAATGGCCGCATCACCGCTTCTTCTTTGGTGGTTTGCAGAATGTGATAATCTTCGTTGTAGCCGCTGATCGGTTCTAAATCGCGGAAACCGGATTTGCGGATATCGTCAAAACTCTTCTCAAATAAGAAGAACTCAAGCTCGGTTGCCATCATGGCGTCAAAACCGAGATCTTTGAGACGTGAAATTTGCTTTTTAAGCACGTTACGCGGAGCGTGCGGCACTTCTTCGTGGGTGTGATGATCAAGAATGTCACACAACACCATCACGGTGCCTTCAAGCCACGGAACTGGGCGCAAAGTGGACAGATCAGGCTTCATCACATAGTCGCCATAACCGGACTGCCAGCTTGTCGCTTTGTACCCTTCAACAGTGTACATCTCGAGATCGGTTGCCAGCAAATAGTTGCAGCAATGGGTTTCCTCCCAAGTACCATCAACAAAATGCTGGGCGTGGAAACGTTTACCCATCAACCGGCCCTGCATGTCCGGCAGGGTGACCAAAACTGTGTCGACTTCCCCACTAGCCACTTGGCTTTTCAGATCTTCAAATGAAAGATTGCCTGGCATTTACGCTATCCACTTTTATTGTCGTTGAAATATGTTCCGGAACCATGCACGAAACACGGTCCCGGAACCAGTTTATTAGCTATAGCGATACGGACGACCAGCTTTTTGCATGTCCGCATTGTATTTTTTGAAGATGTCTACAACTTTTGCTTTGGTTTCGCTTTCAGCAGCGATTTCATCCCAGAACTTCAGTGCAGCATTTTCAACCTGTGCCCATTCTTCATCAGGAATTGAGGTCAATTCCATCTTCGGACCATGCACACGAAGCGATGCTTCGCCGCCCCAGTACCACCACTGGCGGTAATAGTGTGAGCTATCCATTGCGAACTGCAAAAGCTCTTTAAGATGTTCTGGAAGCTCATTGTAGCGGTCCATATTCGCAAAGAACGAACCGGCCCAAGCGCCAGAAATGTTGTTGGTGAGGAAGTAGTTTGTGACGTCTGCCCAGCCAACTGTGTAGTCTTCTGTAATGCCTGACCATGCGATACCGTCGAGTTCGCCAGTTTGAACGGCGACCTCGATGTCTTCCCAAGGTAGCGTTACTGGTACAACGCCAAACTGGCTCAAGAAACGACCAGCTGTTGGGAACGTAAAGACGCGTTTGCCTTTAAGGTCCGCAAGGCTGCGGATCGGGTCTTTTGTTGCAAAGTGACATGGGTCCCATGCGCCAGCGGACAAATGCTTCACGCCAACTTTGGAGTACTCAGCATCCCAAATTTCGTTCAAGCCATATTGGTTGAAAAGAACCGGCACATCGAGAGAGTAACGGCTGGCAAATGGGAAGTAGCCACCAAAAACGGTAACTTCTGTTGGCGATGCCATAGAGTCATCATCTGACTGCACAGCATCAATCGTGCCTTTTTGCATGGCACGGAACAATTCACCAGTTGGCACCAACTGATCTGCAAAGAACAGCTCGATTTCCATCTCATCGCCAGCAATTTTGTTAAAGCTGTCGATGGCAGGTTTAATCACATGCTCAGCCAACGCGGCACCTGCATATGTTTGCATCCGCCAGCGGATTTTAGATTGGGCGATTGCCGGAGTGGCCAACGCCGCCGCCGGGGCCATCGCGGCACCGGTGATAAACTTACGTCTAGTTGTCATTTCCTTCTCCTTGTATTGCAAACGCCCAATTGCCTTGGGTCTATTTTGTTGTTTGTTACTTCCCGTAGACTGTGTTGGGTAACCAGAGCGCTATCTGCGGGAAGGCGATAATCAATGCGAGCGCCAACACCATCACCAAAACAAACGGAAGGATTGATCCATAAATATCCCTCAAGGTGATTTCTTTTGGTGCCATTGCACGCATCAAAAATAGGTTGTAGCCGAACGGCGGTGTCATATAGGCGATCTGGGTGGTGATCGTATAAAGAACCCCGTACCAGATAAGATCAAAGCCTAGGACTTTGACGAGCGGAACATATAGCGGCGCCACGATGACCAGCATCGCCGTGTCGTCCAAAAATGTACCCATAATCAAAAATGAAAGCTGCATCAGGATGAGGATCATCCATGGGTTGAGGCCGAGCTGCTCGGTGAACAAATTGTCAATCGCCCGCACCGCGCCAAGGCCATCAAATACTGCTCCAAACCCAAGTGCCGCCAAAATGATCCACATAAACATGCAAGAGATCAAAAGCGTTTGCCGCACGGAAACCTCAAACACTTCGCGGTTCATGCGGCCCTTCAAAACTGCGGCCAAGAAAGCGGTCATCGCACCAATCGCAGAGCTTTCTACAAGGCTCGTCCATCCGTTTACAAACGGCACCATCATGGCGGCGAAAATTGTGATCGGTAGAACGCCCGCTCCCAAAAGCCTAATTTTCTCGGCCATTGGCACGTCGCGTTCTTCTTTCGGCAGAACTGGACCAAGTTCCGGCTGAAGCTTGCAGCGAATATAAATGTACAAAACGAACATCGCAGCCATCAGCAAACCCGGGAACACGCCAGCAAGCCAAAGTTGCCCAACGGGTTGACGCGCAATCATGGCGTAGAGCACCAGTACCACCGAAGGCGGCACCAAAATACCAAGCGACGAACCCGCCTGTACGACGCCTGTGACCATGCGCTTGTCGTAGCCGCGACGCAGCAATTCCGGTAGCGCGATTGTTGCGCCGATCGCCATGCCCGCAACAGACAAACCATTCATCGCTGACACGAGGACCATCAACCCGATGGTGCCAATAGCAAGACCACCATGCACGGGCCCCATCCACACATGGAACATCTTATAAAGATCGTCAGCGATCTTACTTTCCGAGAGCACATAACCCATGAAGATGAACATTGGCAGGGTCAGCAAAGGATACCATTTCATCAGCTTCATCGCCGAAGCAAAAGGAATATCTGACCCGCCGGTGCCCCATAGGAAAAGTGCAGCAATGGCGGCAACAGCGCCGATGGCACCGAACACGCGCTGACCAGTGAAAAGCATCAGCATCATCGATGCAAACATGAAAAGAGCGATCATTTCATAAGACATTAGATTTCCACTCCCTTAAGTGTGGCAATGTCTTTGAAAAACTCAGAGATCGATTGCAGTAGCATCATGAAAATGCCGAAACACATCACAACTTTGATCGGCCAAATATATGGTCGCCAAGCGGTTGGGCTGCGTTCGCCATATTGGAAAGAATAGCTCGTACTGTCGTAGGCGCCGTAGAGCATGACGCCGAGATAGAATATCAAAAACAGAATGGTAATGGCGTCGATTTGCGCCTTACGCTTGTCTGACATGCCGCCATAGAACAAATCCATGCGCACATGTGCCTTTTGCTGCATCGAGTATGGGCCACCCAAAATGTAGTACGCAACCATGGCAAACTGTGCCATCTCGAGGGTCCAAAGTGACGGCAAAAAGAACGTCTTTGAAATGGATGACCAAAGCAAAATCGCCACCATCACAAAGATGAAATACATAATGATGCGACCCATTCGGTAATTGATCGCATCCACAATGCGGACATAGCGCCGCGCGAAACCTAACATGCTTTCCCCTCCTCAAGCTTTGCGAGAGAACGGGTGATCATTTTGCTCAGAACATTTGCGATGTCTTTTTGCTGGTCAGGCGTTTCGATCAAATCATTTCTGATCTCGACCATCACATTGAGCAACCCGTTTTCTACGCCATGCTTTTTCAGCGTATAGGTTACGCCATCCTGAGGTCCATAGGGCTCATTGCGATCAAATTTGATGCTGCCAAACGCTGGCGCTTCGGCCAGCATTGCGTCGGCCAACCTCGCATCTTTATCATGCAAGATGCCAATTTCTGTTTCACGCTGAACGCCACGGTAAACTGGCGTAAAGCTATGAATGGTCACAAGAACCCGCGGCCCTTTACTCCACCTAATGGTTCGATCAACCGTTCTGGAAAAGGGTGAGAAACAGGCATCCACGCGCTCTTGGTATTGCTCAGCACTCAGCTCTTTATTGCCCGGCACATCAAATATCTCGCTGCGTTCTGGCACCGCATCAATTGCTTCAGGTGGCCGATTGCAATCGTAGATCAGCCTTGAAATGCGGCCGACAATGGCTGTGGCGTCCAAAAGTTCGCTCAAAAGCTTGGTGACGCCAAGCGCACCTGGGTCCCACGCAATATGACTGCGTTGCACCTCATCACTGAGACCTAGCGCACCAAAATAGCTCGGGAAAAAGTTTGAGGCGTGCTCACAAATCAACAAAACAGGTGAAGGCGCTTCTGGGTTAATCAACTCAACCGCAGGGCCAACATTTTCTAATCCAACATGCCGTTCTGTAGAAATATTCACAACAACTCCTCGTTTGTACATTTTTCTTCACAAACAAGTCAGCTGTCAATATCGATTCAGAAATCTTTTCTTCAAATTTGCCAAAAATGTTGATAAATGAGGCCAAATTGGAGATTTACTTTGTCCGAAAACGCCAGCACCGTCGCGGAACGACTGCAAAAGAACTTCGACAACCTCACACGGGCGGAGCGCCAGCTCTCGCACAGTATTTTGGAAAACTATCCTGTATCAGGATTGGGCTCTATCACGGCGATTGCGCAGAAGGCAGGTGTTTCCACCCCCACTGTTGCGCGCATGGTGCAAAAGCTTGGTTTCAAAGGCTTTCCAGAGTTCCAAGCGGCACTTCGAGGCGAAGTAGAAGCCACCATTTCAGATCCGATTGCCAAGCATGACACTTGGGCAGATCAAGCGCCCGACGAGCATATTGTCAATAAATTCACCGACGCGGTGATCGACAATATCAGGAATTCTTTGGGCCAGCTCAACATTGATGAGTTTGAAAAAACTTGTGAGCTACTCGCGGATCGAGAGCGATCAGTTTTTGTCGTTGGTGGCCGGATTACGCGCGCCCTTGCAGATTATTTCTTTTTGCACATGCAAGTGCTGCGGCGTGATGTGACTCACATTCAGGCCATTTCGAACGCGTGGCCACACTATCTTTTGGACATCAAGAAAGATGACGTGATCGTCATCTTTGACGTGCGGCGTTACGAAAACTCAACGCTCAAACTGGCCGAAATGGCGAAAGAAGCCGGTGCAAAGATCGTTCTTTTCACCGACCAATGGCTGTCCCCTATCGCAAAGTTTGCCGATCACACTTTCAGTCTCAAAATTGTCGTGCCTTCAGCTTGGGATAGCTCGGTGACAACCATGCTGGTGCTTGAAACCATCATCGCGGACGTCCAACAGCGCACCTGGCCCGAAACCCGAGAGCGCATGGAAGAACTTGAAGTGATGTTCGACAAAACACGTTTCTTTAGAAAGTTCACCTAACGCACCATCGAGGCGCTTCGTGGCCACAACCCAAAAGACAATTGCAATTATTGGTGCGGGCCCTGCCGGCCTTACGGCCGCTGAGGTGTTGGCTGACGCAAACTGCGATGTTCATATCTTCGATGCGATGCCCTCGCCTGCTCGTAAGTTTTTGTGGGCAGGAAAATCAGGCCTCAACCTCACCCATGCGGAGCCGATTGAAAAGTTTAAGTCGCGTTTTGGCTTAGCGAGGGAGCAACTAGAAACTGCCCTCGACACATTCACACCGACGGATATTCAACGCTGGGCAGATGCATTGAACGCCGAAACATTTGTCGGCTCATCTGGGCGGGTATTTCCCAAAAAGATGAAAGCTTCGCCGCTGCTGCGCGAATGGTTGAGACGGCTTGAAGCGAAAGGGGTAACGCTTCACCTCCGACACAAATGGGTTAGTTTTGACGGCAAGGAACTAAAGTTCGAAACACCAGACGGCAAAAAATTGGTGCAAGCTGATGCGATCATCCTTGCGCTCGGTGGCGCGTCATATAAACGGCTCGGTTCAGACGCTGCGTGGGTGCCTATTTTCGACCAACTCGGCATAAAAATTGCGCCATTCAAACCTGCCAATTGTGGGTTTGAAGTGAACTGGTCCACCCATTTTGTCGAGCGGTTTGCGGGTGCGCCGATAAAATCAGTCGCCATTGTCACAGATGAGGGGCGAAAGAAGGGTGAGTTTATCATCTCTAATTATGGCGTTGAAGGCAGTTTGGTATACGCAAATGCAGCAAGATATCGTGACCAACTCTACGCCAAATGCGAAGCCAGTCTGACAGTTGATCTTCTGCCCGGCAAATCAGAGCAACAGATTGCCACCGCTCTAGACCGCCAAAACAAAAAACAAAGCTTTTCGAACCGTTTGCGAAAGGCGTTGAGGCTGACGGGTGCAAAGGCCGCGTTATTACGGGAAGCCCATCCGAACGCAGCTCAAATGGATTCGCGAGAATTAGCGCGCAATATCAAGAACCTTGAAATCCAATTGGAGCGCACCCGGCCAATTGATGAGGCCATATCTGTGGCTGGTGGGGTGAAATGGTCGGAGCTCGACACTCACTTCATGGTAGAACGACACCCGGGACTATTCGTTTCCGGTGAGATGATCGACTGGGAAGCCCCCACAGGCGGCTATCTTCTCACCGCCTGCTTTGCTACCGGCCGCGCTGCAGCGCGCGGCGCGATCAACTATTTGGGCTTAACAAACAAGGCCTAGTGGCCATCGTTGCCGATCAATCGTGAGCGCAGATTGTTCGAAATCGCATCAAACACAAACACCACCAACAAAATGAGAATGACCATATAACCGACATTCTCCCAGTCTGTTCCTGTGCGCATGGCTTCGAGCAGCTTCAAACCGATACCACCTGCACCAACCGCACCAATAATGGTCGCGGATCGCGTGTTTGATTCCCAGAAATATAGCGCCTGCGAGGCGAACAATGGCAACACTTGCGGTACCACACCGTATCTTTGCACTTCCGCTGGTGACGCGCCGACGGACTTCACGCCTTCGCGTTGCTTATCATCGACATTTTCTAGCGCCTCGGAATAAAGCTTCCCAAGCGTGCCGGTGTCAGTGAAAAAGATCGCCGAAATACCGGCCAACGGACCTGGCCCAAAACTGCGGGTGAAGAATAACGCCCAGATCAACATATCGACAGAACGGAGGAAATCGAAGAACCGCTTCATCATCCAGTTTGAAGTTTTGGACATAGTGATGTTTCGGGCAGCAATAAAGGCCAGCGGGAAGGCCAACACCGCCGCGAACAAGGTTCCCACAAAAGCCATCACAATGGTCTGCAGAAGCTTTACGAACACATCAAGATGCTGCCACTCTGCGTTATGCAAGAAATTGTTGAAGGCCAGCGAAATGTTGCTCTGATCTGGGTCCAAACGTTCACCGGAGAACATGAGCCCTACAACCTCAGTTGCAGATTTGCCCCAATATGGCGAAGCTGGGTCAAAGAAGAAGTTTTCCCATCCCCAAAAACGGCGCCAAACGCGAACTTGCGTATTGCGGATTTCGACATTTCCCTCAAATCCGAAGAATACACGAACACGGCCATTGCGTTCACTCATGGATGAGTGAGCACCTTGGGGCAATAAAGCGGCATCTTTGGTGATATCTACCTCATGCACAGCGCCGTCTACGAAAACCGTAACAAGCCCTTGTTGCACTTCGATGGCATTTTGCTCTGAACCAAATGTGACCCGGTAAACATCGCCATTTTGCGTGATCCATTCAGGATTTGGATTTTCCCCAAGCGGCGAGAAGCGCGGATATTGCAATTGGATCGCATCGTCTTTGAACCGGAATTTTGGGGTAGCTTGCCAGCTCACCCAATCCGCCATGTAAAGCCCTGCCCGATCCCACTTCGCGCCGCTGATAACGCCCGCAATATTGAAGAAGAAAAAGGCGAAAACCATGTAGGTCAAGATCGAAAAGCTGACGACATATGGCAATGCGCGCTGCAAAGGCGTTTTGTGAAACACCTCGGCATATTTTTCTTTAAGTTCAATTCGGCGATCTTCAGAGATTTGAGCGTTCATTTCAGTTCTCCTTAGGCGCCAAATTCGAAGGCTTGATTGCCCACCAGCTTGCGACGCAACCAGCCAGACAATTGGTCAACTGCAACAATGGTGACAAACAACAGCAAGATGATGGCGTAGGTTTTCGCCGCGTGGTCGCGCGAAAGGCTGAGGCGAAAAACCTCGCCAATGCCGCCGCCGCCAACGGCGCCGATAATAGTCGAAGCGCGCACATTAATTTCAGCGCGGAGCAAAAAGTAAGAGGTAAAGTTCGGCAATACTTGCGGCACAATGCCGAAGCGCACACGCTCGACCCAGTTAGCACCAGCAGCGCGCAAACCTTCTTCGGCCTTCATGTCGGCGTTTTCAACCGCTTCAAAAAACAGCTTGCCCAGCGCACCAACCGTGTGGATGGACACTGCGGCCACCGCCGCAATTGGCCCAAGCGACAAAATCGCAACCAAAAGGCCGGCAATTACAATTTCAGGAAAGGCGCGTAGAAGTTCCAATATACGACGGACCACAAAGCGTGTCGCGCCAGCACCGACAAGGTTGGTCGACGCGAAAAAGCAAAGTACAAATCCGCCAATGCCGCCAATCAAAGTGGAGATGAACGCAATATTGAGCGTCACCAACATTTCATAGAAATATTCAGGGATATAGAAATCACCAAACAGATAGTGGCGACCTTCTTCATAATCATATTTCAAAGAGCCATCAGCATATGGCGACGGCAAATCGAACAAAGCGCGGAAAATCTCAATTGGTTCGTCCGGCAAAAAGTTCAAAACAAAGTCAAAAAAGTAAGGAATGCGGTCCAAAAACTTGCCCGAGTTTGATACATGGGCAAACCAGAGCGCAGCAAAAAGCAGTCCACCCAGAATACCAATCGTTAGAACTGAATAAAGCCGACGGGTTTGCGTGAGCTGTCGATAATGCTCGAAAACCTGCTTGCTTTCAGGATTGAGATCAGTCGTTGACGCTGATGCTGACATCGTTTTTTTCCGCTTAGTTCATTTGCAAAAAACCGGCCACATGAACGCATGTGACCGGCTTAATGAGAGGGCGTCTAATTAGCCGCCGATTTTTGCTTTACGTGCAGCAACGATTGTTTCGTAGAATGAGTGATCTACTTCCACAAAACCGTTATATGTGCCGCCCTGAATTGCTGAGAAGCAATCTGGGTTGTTCTTTGGAAGGTTCATCATGAACTCTTTGAACTTAGCGCGCACGTCTGCATCAAGATCTTTACGAACAACAATTGGGCCGTTCGGGATCAAAGGTGAACGCCAGATTTCTTTCACGTCTTCCATGTCGAGAAGGCCTTTGTCGACCATCTTGCGCACGTTGCCTGAGGTGTAACCGTCAGCATATTCACCAACGCCTGATGACCAAGTTACGCCTGCGTCGATTTTGCCATCAAGAACAGCAAGAACGTTGTTTTCGTGACCACCATTGAATGATGTTTCAGCGAAGTATTCGTCAAGCTCCATGCCAAGCTCTTTTGGCAAAGCAACAGATGGGACCAAGAAGCCAGAAGTTGAGTTCGGGTCAGCAAAACCAAGATGCTTGCCCTTCATGTCTTCGATGTTCTCGATGCCGCTGTCAGCGCGTGCAAGCATCAAAGAGTGGTAGCCTGTTGCGCCATCTGTTTGTTCTGTTGTCAAAATTGGATCAACAGCGTCAGCGTTTTTCAAGTAAACAGCCGCATAGCCAGATGCACCAAGCTCAGCATAGTCAAGCGTGCCACCCAAAAGACCTTGGATAACGCCATCATAGTCAGCTGCTGGGAAAAGCTTAACTTCTTTTACGCCAATCGCTGCTGGTAGCAAGTCTACCAAGCACTGGTTGTTGCGAAGACGGTCAGCTTCGTTTTCACCGCCAAGAATACCAACACGGAATGTGTCGAGCGCCATGGCAGAAGTTGAAAGAGTAGCAACGGCAACTGCAGCTGCTGCAATAGAACGGATCGCAATCATTTGGGTTCTCCTATAGGGATGCGTTTCCAGTTATGGCTTATTGAGGGGACCCCAAGAGACCTAGTTAACGGTCACAAAGCCTTCTTGCGGGTCGTAAACTGTGTTTTTCGGCTTCTTGCGCGCGCCGTCTTCCAAATCAATCGACGTTGAAGTCATCGATTCTGAGAAAGCGTCTTTAAGGCCATCTGCGCCGTAAATCTCGCGTGCAACTTCTGTGGTGAGATCATCAGGACCGCCATCAAAAACCACCTTGCCTTGGCTCATGCCAATGATGCGTTCGCAATAATTGCGAGCCGTATCGAGCGTATGCAGGTTAGTGATCACGGTGATGCCATCATCTTCATTGATGGTGCGCAGCGATTCCATCACCACCTGCGCGTTCTTTGGATCAAGCGAAGCAATCGGCTCGTCCGCCAAAATCACCTTTGGCGACTGAACAAGTGCCCGCGCAATCGCAACACGTTGCTGCTGACCACCAGAAAGCGTGCCGGCACGCTGAATTGCCGTTTGGGCAATCCCCAATCGCTCAAGCGCCTCAAGCGCCATCAATTGTTCATCTTCAGAAAAATGCTTGATGAGGGATGCGAATGTGTTGCGGCGATTTAGGCGCCCGAGCATGACGTTTGTGAGAACGTCCAAGCGTGGCACGAGGTTGAACTGCTGAAAGATCATCGCGCAATCGCGTTGCCAATTGCGCAGCGCTTGGCCTTTCAACCCCGACACAGCCAATCCGTCGAATGCAATTTCACCGTCGCTCACATCAATCAAGCGATTGATCATACGCAACAAAGTCGACTTACCAGCTCCCGAAGAACCAATAACGCCAACCATTTCACCTTCAGCGATGCTGAGATTTACATTTCCGACAGCGGTTTTTTGGCCAAAACGACGCGAAACACCAGATAGCTTGAGCATGCGGGACGCCTTCCCTTTTCATTTGCGCTCATTGCTATCCATGCTGCTTGACACAAAAATGTCGGTTCTATGTCAGATTTATGAAATGGTAGGATGAGTTAGACTTTTAAACTCCAAAAGTCTAGTTACCCAATTCCAACTGCACCACATCGCCGCGAAATCTCGCGCGGGTATATTGAATCGGCTCACCCGATTCGGTGACGTTGATGCTATAGACCTCCAATATGGGCGCACCTGCGGTTATCTGCATAAGACCCGCATCGTGCGCATCGCAAGGCACAGCCGAAACCCAAGACTTGGTTCGACGGTAATCGCCGCACCCAGCACGCTCAAACACTTTACTGACAGAACCAAGTTCTGCGTAATCTGCAATAAAGTTCGGCACCAGCGACTTGTTGATCCAATAGGTACCAACAGTTATCGGGCGCCCGTCAGCGACACGCAGTGTTTCGCCGCGTATAACCATTTCGCCTTCTTCAAGCCCTAAATGCTCAGCCACTTCGGCAGAAGCAGCTTCCTCTCCCGAGGAGATCAAGCGCCCGCCCGGCTGGCGTTTATTCGCGCTAACGATTTCAGAAAAGCGTGTGCGCTCAGAAATCGGATAAAGAATTGTGCGTTCGGATACAAACGTGCCGCGTCCGCGCGTCGCGGTGAGCGCGCCCTCTTCAGCCAAAGATCCAATCGCCCGCCGGACCGTATGACGGTTCACGCTGTATTTCGCAGCGAGCTCCTGCTCGGTTGGCAATTGAGTGCCTGGTAAGTAAATGCCAGCAGCAATATCTGACTGCAATTTTTCCGCAATTTGGCGCCAAAGTGAAACACCCCGCCCACGCTCAATTTTTGCCGCTACACTCATATATTTCCCGCTCAGCTTTCCAATTGTCATTCAAACGCAACAATTATGCACCTTAATAGTGCATACAAATATTTGTATACAAGTCTATACATTTATTATAGACAAATAACAACCGACCTGCTAACTAGCACCCCGAATTGATCTGCACCTTAATCAACATTTGTGCGACAAAGAGATGACCGACCAAGCGAAAACCCAAATTGACGAGCGAAAGAGCGCCATGCGCATTCTGTCGCTCATGAGCGCTGAAGTGCTCGAACAGAAATACGATTCATTCGATCAAAAACCGGATTGGACATTCGCCCGCAAACCAGAAACTGGTCTGGTGATGACGCGCGGGCGCATCGGCGGCGGCGGGGCACCGTTTAACTTGGGCGAGCTAACGGTCCCCCGCGCCGCCGTCACCCTAGAAACTGGCGAAACTGGTCACGCATACTGCCATGGTCGCAATCAAAGAAAAGCCGCAATCGCTGCATTTTTTGATGCTGCGTTTCAATCCGCAGCACTTAAGTCTCGCGTTGAAGCTGAGGTACTTGCGCCATGTGCGAAAGACCTCGAGGCAAGCGATTTGAAAGCCAAGCAAGAAGCGGCTGCAACCAAGGTCGATTTCTTCACGATGACAAGAGGGGACGACTAATGAACGCCGCTCCAACCTATCTCGGTTTTGCTGACCTTGCACGCGATGCACAAGCGAGCTTTCGCGCCACGATGGATGCGATGGCCCGCCCAGGCACCATCAAAACAACACCTGTTCCGGTGAATGCACCACAGCCCCTAAACCCGACGATGGCGATGCTGGCGCTTACCCTTTGCGATTTCGACAGCCCAATTTGGCTCGACGACAACATCGCGCAAAGCGACGCTGCGAAGAGCTTCATCGCTTTTCACACCAGCGCACCGGTGACAAAGGACAAAGCGACGGCACAGTTCGCGCTGCTCACGTCGCCCGCTTCTATCGGCAACCTTAGCGAGTTTGCGCAGGGCACCGACGAATATCCGGACCGTTCAACCACACTAATTATTCAGGTTGATGCGATCTCCAACGCACAATTTGCAACCTTGTCTGGTCCCGGTATTGAAACGACTGCGTCCCTTTCCGTTGAAGGGTTGGATGAGACATTCTGGTCCCAAGCGCAACGCAACAGTCAATTGTTCCCGCGTGGCGTCGACTTCATTTTTGTGAGCGACACGCAGCTTTGCTGCTTGCCTCGCTCCACCAAAATCAACCTAACGCGAGAGGCCGCATAATATGTATGTCGCAGTGAAGGGTGGCGAAAAAGCCATCAAAAACGCACACAAGCTTTTCGCGGCGAAGCGCCGAGGCAATGCGAATGTCCCCGGCCTCACTACCGCGCAAATTGTTGAGCAATTGTCATTTGTCGTGGATCGTGTGATGGGCGAAGGCTCACTGTTCGATCGCGAATTAGCGGCTATCGCCATCCGTCAGGCACAGGGCGATTTGATCGAAGCGATTTTCCTAATCCGTGCTTACCGCACCACATTGCCGCGATTTGGTTATTCGACGCCAATCCAAACCGATGAAATGCTCATTTCTCGCCGCATTTCTGCAACATTTAAAGATTTGCCGGGCGGGCAAATTCTTGGACCAACCTTCGACTATTCTCACCGCCTTATCGATTTCGGCTATGATTCGGAAGAAGCGGCTGAAGCGCCAGAACAGTCCGAGCTGATTGAAGCTTCAACGCCGCGTGTGACCGACATGCTGGGTGATCAAGGCATGATGGAGCCGGACCCACAATCGGCCGAGGGCGAAGAAGTGGGTGACTTAACCCGCGCGCCACTCGACTTCCCCGCCGACCGCGATCTTCGTTTGCAAAACTTGGCGCGTGGCGACGAAGGCTTTTTGCTGGCGCTTGGTTATTCAACCCAGCGTGGCTATGCCCGCACGCACCCATTTGCTGGCGAAATCCGCATGGGTGAAGTGGAAGTTGAGTTTTTTGCAGAAGAGCTGGGCTTTGAAGTGCCGCTGGGCAAAATCTCTGTCACTGAATGCCAGATGATCAACCAGTTCCAGGGCAGCGAGGAAGCGCCCCCACAGTTCACCCGCGGCTATGGCCTTGTATTCGGTCATGCGGAGCGAAAAGCCATGTCAATGGCGCTTGTTGATCGCGCACTACGTTGGGAAGAGCTGGGCGAAGAACTCACCGCACCTGCACAAGATCAAGAATTTGTGTTGTCACACTCTGACAATATTCAAGCCACAGGATTTGTGGAGCACCTCAAGCTTCCACACTATGTGGATTTCCAAGCTGAACTCGATTTGATCCGCACCATGTCTGAAGAGTTTTGGGCGGAGCGAAACGACGAACCAACAACCAAAATGGGGGCAGCAGAATGAGCCTCGCAGAAATCTCAACAGAGCAAGACGCATACAACTTTGCTTATCTCGATGAGCAAACAAAGCGTATGATCCGTCGCGCAATACTTAAAGGCATTGCGATCCCTGGCTATCAGGTGCCGTTCGCGGCACGCGAAATGCCAATGCCATATGGCTGGGGCACAGGCGGCGTGCAAGTCACCGCCTCCATTCTTGGTCCTGATGACACGCTGAAAGTGATCGACCAAGGATCGGATGACACAACAAACGCCGTGGCTATTCGCAATTTCTTCGCGGTCACTTCGGGCGTTGAAATGACCATGAAGACCTCTGAGGCTTCCGTCATCCAAACCCGTCACCGCATCCCTGAAGAAGAGCTTACCGAAGATCAAACACTTATCTATCAAGTGCCCATTCCGGAGCCCCTTCGTTTTCTAGAGCCACGCGAGACGGAAACACGCAAAATGCACGCGCTTTCCGAATATGGCTTGATGCACGTAAAGCTATATGAAGACATCGCCACCCACGGGCATATCGCCACAACCTATGCTTACCCAGTGATGGTTGAAGGCCGATATGTGATGGACCCGTCACCAACGCCAAAATTCGACAATCCTAAAATGCACAAAAACCGTGCGTTGCAACTGTTTGGTGCAGGCCGGGAAAAACGCATTTACGCCCTGCCCCCATTCACTGATGTGGTGAGCCTCGACTTTGAAGATCATCCATTTCAAATCCAAGAATGGCCGGACACCTGCTGTGCCATGTGCGGCGCAAAAGACGTCTATTTCGACGAAGTGATTTTGGACAATGAAGGCAGCCGCATGTTCGTTTGTTCGGACAGCGACTATTGCGAAACACGTCAGGCTGACGGCCACTATGGCGAAATGCACGCTGAATATAAGGAGCGCATTCAATGAGCTTCCAAGACGTAAAACCGCTCCTGAAAGTTGAAGAGCTCAGCCATTATTATGGTCAGCAACTGGGCTGCAGAGACATCAATTTTGAACTCTATCCCGGCGAAGTTCTCGCTATTGTGGGCGAAAGTGGGTCCGGCAAATCGACGCTTCTCAATTGCTTGTCGACCCAGATCAACCCAACCATGGGCAAGGCGTATTATCGCTTTGCGGATGGCCGCGTTGAAAATCTTTATGAAATGAGTGAAGCCGACCAACGCACCCTGTTGCGCACCGACTGGGGTTTTGTGCACCAGCATCCGCGTGACGGGTTGCGCATGGGCGTTTCTGCAGGCGCAAATGTTGGCGAACGGCTGATGGCGCTTGGCCATCGCCATTATGACAATTTGCGCAGTACTGCGATCGACTGGCTTAGCCGTGTTGAGATTGACGCAGACCGCGTTGATGATGCACCGCGCACCTTTTCTGGCGGTATGCAGCAGCGTTTGCAAATCGCGCGAAATCTGGTCACAAACCCACGTCTTGTGTTCATGGACGAACCGACCGGCGGGCTTGATGTGTCGGTGCAAGCGCGACTGCTCGATTTGATCCGTAAACTTGTGAGCGATCTCGGCCTTTCCATCATTATTGTGACCCACGATCTGGCTGTCGCACGATTGTTGTCACACCGCATTATGGTGATGAAAGGTGGTGAAGTGATTGAGCAAGGTCTAACCGACCAAGTGCTCGACGATCCGCACCAAGCATACACCCAATTATTGGTGTCTTCGATTTTGCAAGTTGGCACCTAGAATTTTAGAGATGGACATAGAATGACCCAACCAATTTTACGGGTTTCTAACCTCACCAAAACCTTCACCATGCACCTTCAAAACGGCTTGCATATGCCTGTGATGAATGATGTGGCCTTTGAAGTTTTTAACGGCGAATGCGTTGTTTTGGCTGGCCCATCAGGCGTTGGCAAATCAACGCTGCTCAAGCTGATTTACGGCAATTATTCCGCCGACATGGGTGACATCGAATTGCGCGTCGGCGACGAATTTATCAACCTTGTTGACGCCGATCCGCGCCTCATCTTGGACATTCGCCGCACCAAAATCGGCTATGTGAGCCAGTTCCTATCTGCAATCCCGCGTGTATCGGCGCTCGATCTCGTCGCCGAAGTGGCCCAGAACTGGGGTCATGAGGAAGCGAAGTCGCTAGAGAAGGCGCAGACAATGCTCGCCCGTTTGAACATTCCTGAGCGCCTGTGGCACCTACCGCCTGCAACTTTCTCTGGGGGCGAACAACAGCGTGTGAACATTGCGCGTGGCTTTATGGGTGAGCATGAAATGCTGTTGCTTGACGAGCCTACCGCGTCACTTGATGCGATCAACCGCAAGGTGGTGCTGTCAATGATCGAAGAGAAAAAGCAGGCTGGCGCTGCAATGCTTGGTATTTTCCATGATGCCGAAACGCGAAACGCTGTGGCTGACCGTGAAATTGATGTCACTTCTTTTGCCGTTGCCGCATAAATCCGCATTGTCGTCAAAAAAATGACACGTGAATAATTCAAAAGACCCATCCAACCTTGGGGCTGACTAAAGAGCACATATGACTGAACGCTATGGCATATACTTCGCGCCGGCATGCCAAACCGAGCTCTGGAAACTTGGCTCGGAATGGCTAGGTCGCGACTGTGCGTCTGGGGTTGCAATGACCCAACCAGCGCTAATTGCGCGTGAACTCAGCCTCTCAGACTTCACCAAGTCGCCGCGCCGCTATGGTTTTCACGCAACCCTAAAGCCGCCATTTGCGCTTGCAAAAGGTCAAACAGTTGGCGGATTGCAGGACGCATTGAAAAACTTCAGCCTTGCGACAAAACCGGTTTCAATTGGTGAATTAAAACTGCGCCGCATCGGTTCATTTTTGGCCCTAACGCCAAAAGAACAGTCACCTGCAATCGCCCAATTTGCAGCATCTTGCGTTGAAAAATTTGAACCGTTTCGGGCACCCCTGTCCGCCGAAAGTCGGAAGAAACGATTGCAAGCCAATCTCAGTGATCGCCAAAAGGAACTGTTGGATCGATGGGGCTATCCATATGTGATGGAAGAGTTCAGAATGCATCTGACACTTAGCGATTCACTTAACGACCAAGTTGCGCCTGATATTTTGCATGCAGCGAAACATTGGTTTGAACCCATTTTACACCAAGAGCACATGCTAGATCGCATCTGCCTATACAAAGAACCTTCAACCGGCGCGCCTTTCGAGCGCATCGCCGACTTCGTGCTTGAGGGCTAGAGAAAGAAAATCCATGTCTGAATTGTCAGCGATCAAAAACGCAAAAGTTATTCTGGATAATGAAGTGATCGAAGGCGGCATAGGTGTCGCAGATGGAAAGATTACATCTGTCGATCACAATGGTGCAGCAACTGGCCTTGATTTTGAGGGCGATTTTTTGGTGCCGGGGCTCGTTGAGTTACACACCGACCATTTGGAAAACCACTATCGTCCGCGCCCGCGCGTATTTTGGGATCCTATGGCCGCTTTGCACGCCCATGACGCGCAAGTCAGCTCATCTGGCATCACAACCGTTTACGACGCTGTTCGCGTTGGATCAGATGCCGACATGCAAAATATGGGCGAACACGTGGAAGTGCTGATGGGCGCGATTACAAAGGGCAAGGACGAAAAGCGCTTACGTTCTGACCACCTGGTGCATTTGCGTTGCGAACTTTCCTCCCACGATGCCTTGGAGCAATTCGAGCAATATTGTGAAATGGATATTGTTCGCTTGGCGAGCTTGATGGACCACACACCTGGCCAACGCCAGTTTGTGAAGATGGAGCAATATTACGCCTATTATCAGGGCAAAACCGGTCGCACCGACGCGGAAATGGAAGAGTTCATCGCCGCGCGGAAATCGGATCAAGAAAAATACTCCGTCAGCAATCGTCGCAACATTGTCGCCAAAGGTCACGAAGTTGGCCTAGCACTCGCAAGCCACGATGATGCAACAATTGAGCATGTGGATGAGGCCAAGGAAGACGGGGTCGCGATTTCTGAATTCCCAACTACTTTGGACGCCGCAAAAGCGGCACGTGAAGCCGGCCTTTCAATTTTGATGGGCGCACCAAATGTTGTGCGCGGCAAGTCACACTCCGGCAACATCTCAGCATCTGACCTTGCGCGAGAGGGTTTGCTTGATGTGATGAGTTCTGACTACGTGCCTTTTTCATTGATGCAAGCCGCGTTTTCGCTACCTAAACGCATTGACGAAATTCGCTTGCCGGAAGCAATTGCTATGGTTTCGAAAAATCCAGCGCAAGCAGCAGGCCTGACGGATCGCGGCGAGATTGCACAAGGCAAGAAGGCAGATCTAGTCCGCGTAACCCTGC
>CAJXLH010000015.1 GCA_913055925.1 uncultured Maritalea sp.
TATCGCCTCCAAATTGTAAATGAGGAAGGCAAAGACACCGGCGTTTGGACCTATCCAGACGTCAACCAAGACGCCCGCAACTATTACATTATTGTTGAAGCCGTTGGCACTGACGGCGCCATACGCAACATGTCGATTACCAACGAAGAAACAGGCAATATCGACATTGTCGATCATTGGGGCGTACGCGTTTCCGAAGCCACGTTCAATAGCGTTAGAGACGACAAGGTGGATGATGGCATCATCCAAAACAATATTATGGGCCTTAAGCAGTTCGGCTACACGAAAGTCGATTATGTGATCCCAACATTGGGCGGTGAGATTACACAATGGTAAGACGCAGAAAAAAGATCTCCGGCCCAGAGGCTCTCCGTTCACTTGATCGCGCACTAGACGAAATTCGTCGCGACGAAAAACAAATGACACGGCTAGCGGCAGATGCTGGCGCACGCATTGCACGGTTGCGCGAGATTGAGGCTGAGCAATTCATCGCTCTTGCAGAATTGCGCTTGGACCCTGCCCGCAAAACAGAAATCTCTGGCGAACTATCACGTGCTGAAAAGCAAGCACGCTCGATCCTAGAACAACATGAGGGCCAGCTATCTAAAGTTGGTGGTCGCTTAGACGAAATCGACGCTGAACTTCGTGCGGTTGGAGAAAAGCGCGCTGAAGCACAATCCGTTTATGAACAAGCCGAAGCCGAGCTTGATGCGTTAAGCGACGAGGTTTTCAAGGGCCTTAAAACGGATGAAAAATACCAAGCCCAACTTGCCAAGTCTGACGAAGCGAAAAGCATTGCCGAGCACGCGCTGAAAAAGACCGAAACGGCGGAAGCTGACCGCGAAGAAAAGGGCCGCCCTTATCGCGAAGATCCGCTGTTCATGTATCTTTGGGAAAGCGGCTATGGCACCTCAAGCTACGATGCGAACAACCTTGTGCGCTTCTTTGATAAGAAGGTCGCCAATTTGGTGCGCTATCATGATGCCAAACCAAACTTTGCGATGCTCAATGAAATTCCCATGCGGCTACGCGAACACGCGGAACGGTTGCTGGCTGCGGCAGACAAAGAGCACGAAAAGCTGAAAAAGCTTGAGGATAAGGCGTTCGATGCTGCCGGTGGAAAATCCTACCGCCTAAATTCGGAAAAGGCCGCAAAACAGATCGCCAAGTTGGACGATCAGCAACTTGCGCTTGAAGATGAGCGCGATGGTCTTGCGCGACAGCAATCTAAAATGACCGATGGTGGCGATAGCGCTTATCAAGAAGCGGTTAGCATTCTCACCGATGGCTTGCAGCGCGAAACGCTTGGTGAGCTTTATGCCAATGCACGGCAAACTTCGAGCCGCGAAGACGATCTGATTGTCCGCAAAATTGACGCGGTGCGCGACGAAATTGCCGAGCAGGAAGAGGATATGTCTGAGGCAAAGACACGCCTCAAAACCCTAGGCAGCCGTCGTCGCGAACTAGAAGACATTGAGTGGGAATTCAAGAAGTCTCGCTTTGATGACCCGCGCATGAAATTTGACGATGATTTGGTTGAAGACCTTTTGGGCGAGTTCTTAAAGGGCGCGATTTCAGCTGCAGGTTATTGGGGACATTGGCAAGACGCCCAAAAGGCGATGGGCCTTGGGTCCGGCAAATCGCGCCGCCGCAAACCCAAGCGCACAAAGTCAGGCCCATGGAGCAAGGGCAACCTCGACTTTGGGTCATTCGGCACACCTTCGAGCGATTTTTCACGCCCGCGACGCTCTTCACGCAAGGGCTCTAAAGGCAGCCGAAAACATTCAAATTTCAAGACTGGCGGCAAGTTTTAGTCAGCGCATCAAATTGTTTCGCTAGGAAAACCCTATGACTGTTTCTGCAGATGACGCGCTTATTGATAGTGTCCGACACTATCTGAGCCAGATATCGTCGGTTTTGCATGAACTGTCAAAACATCCCAGAGCAGACGCGTTACTGGAAACTGCAATTGCCCCTGATATGTTCAATACAGGCTTGAACTTCGCAGTTGGCATACAGTTCGCGGCGCGAGCCCTTTGCCTACCGGCATCTATGTCATTGCCAGAATTTCCAGAGACATTTTCCTGCGCGCAATTGCGCTTATTTTGCGACGAAGTTTCAGCCCTAATCGCGCCGATCTCTGGCTCCGCTTTTTCAAAAGAGGTCATGCACCAAGCTGGAGAAGGCAACCTAACTCAAGATAGTTTTGACTACCTTGCGCGGTTTGCGCTGCCAAATATGATTTTTCATTTCACGATGGCGTATGCTGGCTTACGCAGCGCGGGTTATGAGATTGGCAAGTCCGACTTTGACGGCTTGCACGTCTACGATAAGGCAAACAGCAAACACTAACGACTTTAAGGAATAACATATGGGCGTTCACGATCATGCGGCAAAAGGGTATCAACGATCTGCAGCTGCATATCAAAGGGGACGTCCAGATTATTCCCCGCTAACCGCTGAATGGCTACGCGACGATCTTGGGATCACCTCCAAAAGCAAAGTCGTAGATTTGGGTGCCGGCACGGGCAAGTTCACGCAGCGTTTGATCGCGGTTTGCGACCATGTGACCGCTATTGAACCTGTCGCTGCGATGCGCGATCAGTTCGCACAAAATCATCCGGTCGTCCCTGTTATCAAAGGCACCTCTACGGACATCCCGTTTGATAATAGCGCCGTTGATGTTTTGATCTGTGCGCAAGCATTTCATTGGTTTGCCAACAAACAAAGCCTTGAAGAAATTCGCCGTGTTCTAAAGCCCGGCGGCAAGCTTGGTCTCATCTGGAACGTGCGCGACGAGACCGTTGACTGGGTCCACGAACTGACGAATATCGTGACACCTTTTGAAGGCGATGCGCCGCGTTACTATAAAGGCGACTGGAAAATGGTTTTTCCAGCAGACGGTTTCACCCGGCTACAGACAAGAACGATCCCGCATGGCCACGCTGGCGATCCAGAAGACGTGATTGTTCGACGGTTTATGTCCGTGAGTTTCATCGCCTCGCAACCCGAAAACGTGCGCGCTGAAATTGAAGGCCAAATCCGCAACTTAATTGCCACACACCCAGCGCTTCGAGATCGGCAGGAAGTTTCATTTCCCTACCGAACGGCGTGTTTTTGGTGCGAGAAAACCGATTAGCAGTCGCGCACTTCGCTTTGCTTGGCTTGCTTGAGCAAGTCCTTGATCGACATATTCTCAATTAGCGGCATCAGCTCACCATTGCCACTTTGCGCGACATAGGCTGTGAATTTCTCGCGACCATAATCGATCGGTGCCGTTTTGCAGAAATCAGGCTGCAGCCCGATGCCGAATGTGCCCTTCATGCCTTTCGACTTCATGTCACGGATCAAGGCTTGATGCTCGCGAACCTTTTTCTTCGCGTCGTCGGTCAGTTTAAAGAGCGAAAGTACACGATTACGATCTTGCGGCAGCTTAGAAAACGCTACATCAGCAGCACCAATGCGCTCAAGTTCAAATCCTGTTTCCACAGGCGCATCGCCATTAGCTTGTATAAGCAACGTGAACTTAGAGGTTTCCGGAACGACTTTTAAGCTCGATGGCGCGGAGACGCCAAACACAAAGCCGCTAAGATCATCTTCAACTGGGTTGATGCTCGACAGTGCATGCATTGTCCGCACGGTGCCAAGGGACATGCATCCCGCTAGAAAAAGGGCGAAAGCGCCCGCAATAAACAGTTTAAAGTAAGTCAAAATTCTCACCCGCTTAATATCCATCCACGGGTGAGAAAAGTCTGAAAATGCGGTCTCAATAAGGCACTAGGCGGGAATGATTTCGCCTAATGCGCTTGCACCTTTGTCCGCGGCCCCGACGAGCGCGCGGTAGCCGCCGAACAATTCGCGACCCAAGCCAAAATGCGACGCGCTGAGATCTTGAGTGACCAACGGACGCGCATTGAATTTCGCCTCGTCGACAAGAATCTCAAGTGTGCCATTTTCCGCATCAAGGCGAATGATATCGCCATCTTGAATGCGGGCGATTGGACCCTGATCAACTGCCTCCGGTGTCAAATGGATGGCTGCTGGAATTTTGCCTGACGCGCCTGACATGCGCCCATCTGTTACCAACGCGACCTTGTAACCGCGTCCCTGCAAAATCCCAAGCGGAGGTGTCAGCTTATGCAGCTCCGGCATGCCGATTGCTTTTGGCCCAGAGAAGCGCACCACTGCCACCACGTCGCGTTCCAATTCGCCTTTTCGGAAAGCGTCTTGCATTTCGTCCTGTGAATGGAAGACGCGGGCGGGTGCTTCAACAAAACGATGTTCTGGTTTCACAGCCGAAATCTTGATCACCGATTGACCCAGATTTCCTTTGAGCAATTTTAGGCCACCTGACTTCGCAAATGCACTTTCAACTGGTGCCAGCACTTTGTCGTTGCCAGATTGTTTTGGCGCTTTTTCGAAGTGCAGTTTGTCGCCATCAAGTTTTGGTTCTTGCGCGTAAACGCTCAGGCCAGAACCCCAGATGGTTTTCACCTCGTCATGCAGCGCGCCGTCATTGAGCAACTGATCAATCAAAAAGCCCATGCCACCGGCCGCGTGGAAGTGGTTCACATCGGCCATGCCGTTTGGATAAACACGTGCCAAAAGCGGCGTGCAATCAGATAGGTCCGACATATCTTCCCAAGTGATCTGGATACCTGCCGCTGCAGCCATTGCGATCAAGTGGATAGTCAGGTTGGTCGATCCGCCTGTTGCATGTAAGCCGATCATGCCATTCACAATCGCCTTTTCGTCGATCACTTGCGAGACCGGCGTGAACTCATTGCCAAGCGCTGTGATGGCCAGCGCACGTTTTGCAGATTCACGCGTCAGTGCCTCGCGCAATGGCGTACCTGGGTTGACAAAGCTCGACCCAGGAATGTGCAAGCCCATGATCTCCATGAGCATTTGGTTTGTGTTGGCGGTGCCATAGAAGGTGCAAGTGCCAGGCGAGTGGTAGCTGTCGCTTTCGGCTTGCAGCAGCTCATCTCGACCAACTTTGCCCTCTGCATAAAGCTGTCGAATACGCGCTTTTTCATCGTTCGGTAGACCGGATGGCATCGGACCTGCTGGTACAAATACCGCTGGGATATGCCCGAACGTCAATGCAGCGATCACCAAACCAGGAACAATCTTGTCGCAAATGCCCAAATACATCGCCGCGTCAAACATATTGTGGCTAAGGCCAATTGTCGCCGACATGGCGATCACGTCGCGAGAAAAGAGCGACAAATCCATGCCCGGTTGGCCTTGGGTCACCCCATCGCACATGGCGGGCACACCGCCGGCAACTTGCGCGGTTGCACCTTGAGCCATTGCGGCTTCTTTGATGAGATCTGGATAGTCTTTATAGGGCTGGTGGGCCGAAAGCATATCGTTGTATGCGGTGATAATACCAATATTGGGCGTCACTTCGTCCGACAGTTTGGCTTTTTCACCTGGCGCACACGCCGCAAAGCCATGTGCAAGGTTACCGCAAGAAAGCGCTGACCGGTGGACGCCACGCTTCACCTGAGCGTCGATGCGATCAAGATAGATGCGGCGGGTCTTTTCGCTACGCTTGATGATCCTGTCTGTTACGGCTGCGACCTGAGAATTAACACGCATTGATCATCTCCAATGATTTTGCGGTGTCGCTAAGGACACCAATAAATGTTGAGCGGCGTTCGGTTTTGCCGCAAAGCCGAACGGATCGGCAAATCTTCAATCGGACCATCGCCCATAGCCGTTTCAAGCACATCGGCTTTTGTTTCGCCTTCAATATGCAGCGCCAGAAACTGGGTGTTTAGCAACGCAGGCAACGTGAAGGTAATGCGCTCTTCGCCCGCACCGGCGGCACGCATTGACGAAAAGCGGGCGTCTGTTTCCGGGTCGATGGCTTTCGACAAATTGTCACCACCGGGGAAGAAACTCGCCGTATGCCCATCTGCACCCATGCCCAAAATCACAACTGTGTTTTGTTGAGGCCACTGTGCAAAAACTTGATCAAGATCGGGAATGCCTTCGTCCGCATTCTTGCCATCCACATAAAGCGGTTGAAACGATGCTTTGGATGCGAGACCTTGCAACAAGTTTTCACCCACCAACTTGGCGTTAGACCGGTCTGATGAAGGTGGCACCCAGCGTTCATCCACAAGGGTTACCATCACGTTTGACCAATCAAGGTCCTGGCGACTCAAATGTTGAAAAAACAACTTTGGTGTTGAGCCACCTGACAACAATAGACTTGCCTTGCCGTCGCGCGCAATCGCAGTGCGTAAGGCATTGGCCACGTCGTCAGCAAGTGCTGCCGCCAGCATGACATTGCTAGCGAATTCTGTCTTAGAGGGCTTTTGGGTCATCTGCTTCCTCGTGCCATGTGCGGCCATCTCGTTCGATCAGTGCAATTGATGCGGTTGGGCCCCAAGTGCCGGCGGTATAACCATGCAACGGCGTTGCATCATTGTCCCAAGCCTCACGGATTGGATCAATCCATGCCCATGCCGCCTCCAACTCGTCACGACGCATAAACAGTGTTTGGTTGCCCCGCACCACATCCATCAACAAACGCTCATATGCTTCTGGCGTGCGCTGAACAAAAGTGTCAGCAAAGCTGAGGTTCAATGGCACTTGACGAAGGCGCATACCGCCCGGACCTGGATCCTTAATCATCAAGAACATTTTCACGCCTTCATCCGGCTGCAAGCGGATCACCAAACGGTTCGCTTTTGGCGCACCCTCGGTTCGTGAGAAAATCGAATGCGGAATTTCGCGGAACTGAATGACAATTTCAGATGCCCGTGTTGCCATGCGCTTTCCTGTGCGCATGTAGAACGGCACACCGTTCCACCGCCAGTTTTCAACTTCGGCTTTAATAGCGACAAAAGTTTCGGTGCTCGATGTTTCGCCATCACTAAGCTCTTCCAAATAGCCCGGCACTTTTGTTTCTTCTGAAGAAACGCCGCGATATTGACCGCGCACGGTCACTTTATCCGCCGCTTGCGCATCGATTGGCTTGAGCGCTCGCAACACTTTTAGTTTTTCATCACGCAGCGCATTGGCTTCATCAGATGCAGGCGGTTCCATAGCCACCAAACACAAAAGCTGAAGCAAATGGTTTTGCACCATATCGCGTAACGCGCCAGATTTTTCGTAGTAGCCACGGCCACCAGCGCCAACACTTTCGGCCACTGTTATCTGCACATGATCGATATGAGCCGAGTTCCAAATCGGCTCGAACAGGGCATTGGCGAAGCGAAGCGCCAAGAGGTTTTGCACTGTCTCTTTACCGAGATAGTGGTCGATCCGATAAACTTGCTCTTCGCTAAACACCTCTGCAACGGTGTCATTAATTTCAATTGAGCTCTCAAGATCGCGACCCAATGGCTTTTCAAGCACAACGCGCGCATCTGGTGTCCAATAGTTGCGCGTGGCGAGATAGTCGCAGATAGGCTCAAACAAGAATGGCGCGACTGCAAGGTAAAAGGCGCGAACCACCTTCGGGTCATCTCGCAATGCTGCGTCCAGTTCCGCCCAGCCTTCTTTGTCGGTTACATCGTTAGCGATGTAGCTGAAGCAGTTTGCAAAGTCCGTTAGCTGCTCCTCATTGATCAGCGTTGCGTCCACAAACTGGTGCACCGCATCTTTAGCGAACTTTTGAAACTCTTCATCGGTCATTTCAGACCGCGAAACACCGATAATGCGCGAATTTGTATCGAACTGCTGATCGATAAATCGATGGAATAGTGCAGGAATAAGCTTGCGCTGACTTAGGTCACCAGTCGCGCCAAACACAACATAGTCAAATGGATCAACAGGGATAATGCGGCTAGACATATTATCGGGTCTCCTAGCGTTGTTATTCGGCAGCGGCCTTTGCCATTAGTAGAGCGCCGTGTTGGGCATCCGCTTGCGCGGCCATCACATAGTCACCATAGCGTTCTTTTAGAATTGGCAACAATCGCTCACCAAAACCACCAACAATGGCGAGTTTTTTCGCGCCTCGTGCTTTAAACCACTCTACAAATTCGTCGAGTTGTTCAAATTCAAAGTCCATAAGCTCTTTGGCGATTGGATCGCCTTGCTCATAAAACTCCATAAATGTCGGCACAATAGAGGCAAAGTCTTTTGGCCAGGCTTTAAACGACCACGCCATCATCGCATCGGTTGTGCCGCCGAGCTTTTCGACAATTGCTTCAGTGAGGGGCGAACCCTTTTTCAAGCCATCGAGCGCTTCAATTGAACGGCGTGCAAGTGCACGGCCCAGAATAGCGCCGGAAGCGGTGTCCGAAATATGGTAACCCCAACCACCAACTGGGTGGAATTCGCCAGCCACTTTTGCCAACCCAGCAGATCCGGTGCCCGCAATAAGCACCGCGCCATCTTCACCCAGATGCGCACCTTCACGTGCGGTTTCCACATCGTTGTGCACAAGCGTTTTTGCAAACGGATAGTCGCGTGCAGCGAAATCGCGCTTAGACGATTCTAAATGCGCACCAGCCAAGCCAAGACATGCAATTGTGCGTGCCATCTCCGCTTCGCCCAAACCGGCCATTTCAAAGACTTTTTGGCTCACATCAATTATCGAGCCATATGCCTGAGAGCCATCACCGATCGTGGTGTTGGCTGGACCACCTTTTGTGGCCGCAATGGTTTCGAGATTTTCGTCAGCCAAGCGCGCGCGACAATTGGTGCCGCCGCCATCAATGCCAAGATAGTAGTTTTGCACCGGGCGCTTCTCCTAGGTCGTATTCTTGCGCGGGTGGGATCATACGGCGCGATACATAAAGCGAAAACGTCTTAGACGAAAGTATTATTCGCATGAATTGTAACAAAAAGTCGCGCTTCACCCCATTTTTTGCTTTATGGAAGTACACCAAATTCAATTCCGGTTCGATTTTCAACTATGTCGCAAACCCTTATCGTGTGCACCACCTGTAAGTTTTCGAAAGAAACGGCCTTTTCGCCTGAGGGCAAAACTGGCGGCGAGCTATTGCGGGAAAAAATCGAAGAAATTCAAACCTCACGCAAGACCGGTCGCAAAGTGGTCGGGCATGAATGCTTATGGGCGTGCAAACACTCCTGTACTATCATGCTGCAAGATGAAAACAAAACCGGCTACCTTGCTGGCTATTTCGAACCAACCGATGACGCAGCTGAAGCAATTGTAGATTGGTGCGACGCGCATGAGAATTCTGACGACGGCGCGGTGCCCTTTGCTGAATGGCCCCAAGGCATGAGAGGGCATTTCATCGCCCGCATTCCAAAGTTTGAAAATGGGGTGCAAGATGAATAAGCATCATTTGATTTTGGGCGGCGCGAAATCGGGCAAGACCGCTTTTGCGGAACGATTGGCATTGAGCGGAAATGATAAGCCGCTCTACATTGCAACAGGTCGCGCGTGGGACGACGAAATGCGCAAACGCATCGACGCGCATCAAAAAATTCGTGCCGATAAATTTGTGACCATCGAAGAGCCATTGGCCCTTGTTGATGCGCTCGAAACAAGCGCGAACGTTTCGCAAAATGTGCTCGTTGATTGCCTTACGCTTTGGATCACCAATTTGATGATGGAAGAGCGCTCGATTGAGAACGAAGTCGACAAACTATCTCAATGGCTTAGCAGCAACACCCAACAGCGCGTGATCCTTGTTTCAAACGAGGTTGGACAGGGCATTGTGCCCGAGAACAAAATGGCACGTTCTTTTGTTGATCACGCCGGCATCAGCCATCAGAAATTAGCAGCCGTTTGCCACCGCGTCAGTTTCATTACCGCTGGGCTTGAACAACGCCTAAAAGGCTAGCCGAAAAACAGCGCCAGCACGAAAAGCACGCCCAACATGCCCCAAAGGCTGAAGCTATAAAGCTTTAGCGCCCGATCGATATCGTCAGCATCGACTGTCGTTTTGCCTTCGCCCATCGTTGGCAGATCAACGGTTTCGCCTTCATAGTCACGCGCACCGCCAAGTTGCACGCCAATCGCCCCCGCCAGCGCGGCCTCCGGCCAACCGGCATTTGGAGATTTGTGATTTTTTGCATCTCGCGAAGCGCTGCGCCACGCTGCCTTGTGGTCAAAATCCGGCATTAGCTGAGCGGAAATCGCGAATAGCCCAGCGGTTATTCTCGCCGGGATGAAGTTGGCGATGTCATCCAGTTTTGCACTCGCAAACCCAAAGTCCGAAAAGCGTTCATTTTTATGTCCAACCATGGAGTCTGCGGTGTTGATCGCCTTATAGATCGCGACGCCAGGCAGGCCGAATAACAACAGAAAAAACACCGGCGCAATAATGCCGTCAGATGTGTTTTCCGCAAGGCTTTCAATGGCCGCGCGAGATACGCCATCTTCGTCTAATTGCTCGGGATCGCGGCCAACAATATGCGAAACCGCGCGACGCCCTTCGGCCAAGGAGTGGCGCAAGGAATCAGCGACATTTTTGACGGCAGAGCCTAATTCTTTTTGTGCAATGAGCGTGCTGGCGAGGAAAATCTCAATGGCCCAACCGAACGGCACATCGCGCAAAACGGCTACCAGCAAAAGCGAAACGAATGCGGTGGCTGCCAGGAGGATGGCCAGCATGACAAAGCCATTTCGTCGACGGCGCGCAGCAGATAGATTTGGATTGTTCGCACGGCGTTCGAGTACATCGATCAGTTTGCCCATCCACATGACAGGATGCCCAATAGCGCCCACCAAAGACCGAGGATATCCGATAAACCGCTCAAGTAGCGTGGCTGCAAAAGCAAGGACTGCGCTCACATTCATTCCCCTTTGATGGGTTTCATTCGTGCCGCAATTGCATCTAGGTCACAATGGTTTTCCATATGCGCGGCGAAGTCATCCAGTATCTGGTCAATTCGGCGCTCATATTCAAGATTTTGGGCTGTTTTAGCGCCGAGATTTTTCAAGAATTGGCGCCGGAATTCATCTGAAGCGAATAGCCCATGCAGATAGGTGCCAATAACGCGACCGTTGGAAGAAACCGCGCCCTCCGGATCACCTTCCACGTTCGCGAAGGGTTGCGCTCGATCCTCGCCAGCTGTTTCGCCCATATGCATGTGATAGCCAGAAAGTGGCGCTCCTTTCGCAACGTCCGTTGCCTTCTCGAGGCGCAACTGTTTTTGCTCACTTAGGACGGTTTGGACGTTTAGCAATCCAAGGCCTTGAACTGTTTGCGCAGCACCTTCAATGCCTTTTGGGTCTGCAATTTCGCGACCCAACATTTGATAGCCGCCACAAATCCCTAGCACCGTCGCACCTTGGCGATGCAATGCCTTTATGTCGATGTCCCAACCTTGCTCTACAAGGAACTGGTAATCTGAAATGGTTGATTTTGATCCCGGCAGAATCACCAAATCGGCGTCCATCGGCAGCGGCTCCCCTGCTTCGACAATGTGCAGGCTTACGCCCTCTTCTTGTCGCAGTGGGTCGAGATCATCAAAGTTTGCAATGCGCGGCAAGCGCGGCACGACAATTTTCAATCCTTGGGCGCGCACTTCTTGCTTTTGATCAAGCGCCAAAACATCTTCTGGTGGCAGTAGTTTCGCCTCTGGAAACTCGGGCAACGGCCCCCAACAGGGCTGTCCGGTTTTTGTCTCAATAAAAGATTTGCCTTCACTAAAAAGGCTCGGGTCACCGTGAAATCTATTGATGAGGGAACCGGCAACTAATGCGCGATCCTCAGGTTGAATAACTTCAAGCGTGCCGATGATCGAGGCGATTACACCGCCCCGATGAATGTCGCCGACAAGCATCACCGGGAGATTGAGTGCGCGGGCAAAGCCAAAATTTGCAATGTCTGCAGTACGCAAATTGATCTCAGATGCACTGCCTGCGCCTTCGACGAAAACCATATCTGCATCCGCACCGAGCTCGCGAAAAGCGGCAACAGCTTGCGGCAAATACTCAGACCGACGTTTGAAATATTCACGTGCAGTCATTGATGCGACGCGCTTCCCGCGCACTACAACTTGCGCTCCAGTTTCTTGCTCGGGTTTAAGAAGAACTGGGTTCATGGCGGTGGTTGGGGCCGTATTGCAAGCGCGCGCTTGCAGTGCTTGAGCGCGCCCGATTTCACCACCGTCTGCGGTGACCGCAGCATTGTTGGACATGTTTTGCGGCTTGAACGGCCGCACCTTGAGGCCACGATTGGTGAAGGCACGGCAAAGTCCTGCGGTGACGAGACTTTTCCCGACGTCAGACCCGGTACCCATTATCATGATCGATTTGGCCATTTAGTCGTCCGCCCGCTGATCGATGATGTGGGCATACGATCCCATCACATTTCCAATTACGCAGCCCATGGGTGGAAGCTCGGTCCCTTGAGCGTCTTTCGCTGCAAACAGTGTTTCCCCAATCGTTCCATGTTGGGTCGAGTAATGAAATTCGTGACCGCAAAGTTTTTGTGGGAACGGCAATGGGCTATTGTGCGTGAGCTGGCGGTAGCCCAACTGACGGCGCGGTTTGTCGATTGATGTAGAGTGCGGCAATAGGCCGAGCATCGAGTTTGTTTCGCCAGATTTGTCGGTGATGGATTGCCCCAAAACCATATAGCCGCCACACTCGCCATAAATGAGTTTTCCGGCGTCTGCGGCATCTTTCATGCCTGATCTAAAAACACTCGCATTTGCCAAAACTTTGCCGTGCAGTTCTGGATACCCGCCGGGCAGGAAAATCGCACCTGCTTCTGGCGACGGTGCTTCATCAGCCAAGGGCGAAAAGAATGACAATTGCGCCCCAGCGCCGCGCCAATCCGCGAGCAAATGCGGGTAGATAAAGGCAAAAGCTTGGTCCTTTGCGATTGCAATTTTTTGCCCCAATGGCGGCAAGCATTTTGATTGCGCGTTTTTGTCGATTGGCGAGGCGAGGTCACTAAGTTGATCCAAATTCAGCCGGGTTTCCACACGCTCAATTGCAGCGGCAGCAACTTTTTGAGCGGCGTCAAAATCCTCCGGTAAAGTCAGACCGAGGTGCCTTGAGGGGATCGCCAAATCATTATCGCGACCCAGCGCACCGAGATAGCCAATATCTAAGCCTTCAAGCGCTGCTTTTAGCATCGCTTCGTGCCGTTCGCTTGCTACTCGATTGAGGATGACGCCGACCACATTGATATCGGATCGCAACGTAGAGAACCCGTGCACCATGGCGGCGATCGATTGGGCCATTGAGCCCACATCCACTACTAAAACAACCGGCAGGTCGAGCGCCGCGGCGAGATCGGCAGTTGAGCCGTTCCCCGAAACTGCACCGTCAAACAAGCCCATCACGCCTTCTATGATCAATAGATCATTTTGGCCCGCCGCTGTCGCTGCACGAGCGCGCAATTGATTTGGTGACATGGCCCAGGGGTCGAGATTTGTCGCGGATATATTTGTTGCCAGCGCATGAAATGAGGCGTCGATATAGTCAGGCCCTGTTTTCGCCGACGCGACACTGATGCCACGTTTTTTCAACGCACCAAGCAAACCCATTGTAATCAGGGTCTTGCCAGAACCAGAACTCGGCGCAGCAATGATCAACCCGTTAGCCAATGCGGTTCTCCGATGGACTATACCAGTTCAAAATCTCGCGGTAGTTCACCACTTTGCCGACGACGACAATTGCCGGCGTCGGCACATCTTCGCGGGCCACGAACGCGGCGGCTTCCCCCAACGTAGTGATCGCCACGGACTGTTCGGGCAGCGTTGTGTTCGACAGAATGGCAAGTGGATCGTTTGCACCTCGTCCGGCAGACATAAGCTTGTCTGAAATCGAGCCCAAATGTTTAACCGCCATATACATGACAATCACCGGCGCGGCAGTGGCGATGGCTTGCCAGTCAACGGCGTGCGGCACCTCGCCTGTTTCATCATGACCGGTTAGAAAAATGATCGCTTGGTTGGTGTCACGGTGCGTGACCGGGATACCCGCATAGGCCAAGCCGCCAATGCCCGACGTGATGCCGGGCACGATGCGAAACTTCACGCCAGCCTTGGCGAGCGTTTCACTTTCTTCTCCCCCACGACCAAACACAAACGGGTCTCCGCCTTTTAAGCGCAGCACTTTTTTGCCTTCGCGCGCCCAATCGATCAGGCTGATGGAAATGTCTTTTTGTTTCGGCGACGGCTTGCCACCGCGCTTGCCAGCATAAATGCACTGGGCGTTTGGGTTGGCATATTTCAAGAGTTCTTTGCCAACCAATGCGTCATAAATGATCACGTCGGCTTCGCCCAACGCGTAATAGCCCATTATCGAAATGAGTCCCGCCGCTCCGGGGCCCGCACCGACGAGCCATACCGTTCCAGCTTCAAAATCTGGAAAATCAGCCCCATCAAGTCGTGCAAAATGACCGACTTTTTTCTCTGGGTTCACCAAGCCTTTTATGCGTTGCCAAAGCTTCACGGGCAATTCTTCCTTTGCGCATCGAGCGCGGCTAGATATAGATGATAAACATGAGCGCGGACAGCCAAAAACAACCTGATCAATTGCGACGTGGCTGGACCACTGGCGCCTGCGCCACGGCCGCAGCAAGTGCTGCGATTGAAGCGCTTATTACCGGAGAATTTCCCGATCCCATTTCCATTACTTTGCCGGGCGGTCAGCGCGCAAGTTTTGCGCTGGCGACCGAAGAGTTGGGCGAGACCTCGGCGCAATGTGGCATCATCAAAGACGCAGGTGACGACCCTGACGTTACCCATGGCGCGATGATTATCGCCCGGGTCGAGTTTGGGGGAGAAGGTATTCAGTTTTTTGCTGGCGAGGGTGTTGGCACCTTCACCAAACCCGGATTGCCTTTGCCGCCGGGCGAGCCTGCTATCAATCCTGTTCCGCGCAAGATGATCACTGAACATGTGACAAACGTTTGCGAACGCCACAGCGTGACGCCCAGCGTTAAGGTGACGATCAGTGTGCCTCAGGGCAAAGAAATCGCGCAAAAGACTTGGAACCCACGACTTGGCATAGTCGGTGGAATTTCGATTTTGGGCACGACCGGCATTGTCGTGCCGTACTCGTGCGCCGCGTGGATTCATTCGATCCATCGCGGGATCGATGTTGCCCGTGCTGAAGGGCTGATGCATGTGGTAGGGTCGACCGGTGATACGTCTGAAAAGGCTGCGATGACGCATCTCGATTTGCCGATTGAAGCTTACCTCGACATGGGGGATTTCGCCGGTGGTCTTTTGAAATATCTCAAGAAGAACCCCGTGCCACGACTGACCATCGCAGGTGGATTTGCTAAACTCGTGAAGCTGGCGCAAGGGCATTTGGATTTGCATTCAGGCCGCTCCCAAGTTGACTTCAATTGGCTGGCCAAGGAAGCAAAAACGCTGGGCGCGAAGGACTTGCTTTGCGTCGAGATATTGGACGCGAAAACCGCCAAACATGTCTTGGAACTTTGCCAAGAGGCGAACCTGGACATAGCGGCTCGCGTTGCGAGCCTCGCCAACACGAAGGCGCAGTCTTTGCTTGATCCAAGCCAGACAAAAACGGACATTTTGGTCGTTGATCGAAAAGGCGCTATAATCGCGAAAAGCTGATCGCAATTGGGAGGTGAACTTATGCGGATTTTGGTATTCGGCGGCACCGGAGAAGCGATTGACTTGGCCAATGGCTTGGTGCGGCAAGGCCATCAAGTCACCACGTCTTTGGCTGGGGTAACGCGCAAACCGCGACTGCCCAACGGGCACATTCATACTGGCGGATTTGGTGGCGCGGACGGACTTTTCGACTATGTGTCGCGCAACGGTTTTCAATATCTGATCGACGCAACCCATCCCTTTGCCGCTCAGATTTCGTCGAACATTGTTGAGGCGGCAGAACGGGCCAACTTGCCAACGTTTCGATTGATGCGTCCGGCTTGGGAACCGAGTGCCGATGATGACTGGCAAACCGTCCCGAATATCAGTTCGGCTGCGTCCCATTTGGGCGATGGTGCGCGGGCATTGATCACTGTTGGTCGCCAACATATCGAGCCGCTCATCCTTTACGACAGTTGCCAGATTTATGTGCGTGCGATTGAACATCCAGAGGTTATTCTTCCGCCCAACGTGACCGTTATTTTGGAGCGTCCGCCGTTCCGGTTGGCCGATGAATTGGCTTTCATGCGCGACAAAGAAATCACCCATCTGGTGACTAAGAATGCCGGTGGCACGCAAACTGCGGCCAAACTTGAAGCGGCGCGAATGCTTGGCGTCAAAGTGATCATGATTGATCGCCCGGCGCTGCCCGATGCCAACGAAGTGTTTGACGTCGATGATGCGTTGCGGGCGGTTGCGGATCATTCAGCCTCTGCAGCCTGACGGGATTTCTTTTTGCCTTTGTTGCGCAGCACGTGAGCAAAGTCAGCGCTATAGAGTTCGCTGTCTCGAAACTCTTTTTGGCCAAACACGTGCCCGACAAAGATCAACGCAGTGCGCGTAATCTTTTCTTTGCGGACCATCTCATGCATGCCGGAGAGCGTTGTTTTGATGTATTTCTCATCCGGCCAAGTGGCGCGATAGGCGATTATAACTGGGCAGTCTGAGCCATAGTAGGGCGTCAGCGCGTCTTCCACATATCGTAGATTGCGGATTGACAGGTGTATCGCCAATGTGGCGCGCGACTGGCCCAACACCTCTAGCGTTTCATGTTCCGGCATACCAGACGCTTTGCCCGAAGTGCGCGTAATAATGATCGTTTGCGCAATTTCGGGTAGCGTCAATTCGGTTTGCAGTTTTGCCGCAGCGCCTGCGAAAGCTGGAACGCCGGGCACGACCTCGTATGGGATATCCAAATCATCAAGTCGACGCATCTGTTCGGCCACCGCCCCGTAAATTGAGGGGTCGCCTGAATGAACCCGGGCAACATCTTCACCGCGTTCGTGCGCGGCTTTGATATCTTCGATGATCTCGTCGAGATGCATTGGGGCTGTATCTTTGACCAACGCACCTTCCGGAGCTGCTTGAACTGTTTCTTCAGGGACCAATGAGCCGGCAAAAAGACATGTTTGGCAACGCTCAATGAGCTTCAACCCGCGCACGGTGATCAAGTCTGCAGCGCCGGGACCGGCCCCGATGAAATATACAGTCATGATGCTTGGTCCATCTGAGTTGCTTTCTTCGCGTATCCACGCGGGGTGTAGGCAACTGTCTCGCCTGAACCGCGCGTAAAGCTTTTTGATTGAGAAGAACCGAACATCACAATTGTGAGCATGTCGATCTCTTCGGGGTTGAATTCACTGAGTGTGACCACACGCACTTTTTCTTCTGGGCGACCGAGATTTGATGCGATGACCACGGGTGTGTTGTCTGGTCTATGGCCAAGAAACTTCTCTTTTGCGATCTCAATCAAATCGGTGCGGCGCATAGAACGCGGGTTGTAAAACGCGGTGACAAAATCGCCAGCCGCTGCCGCATCAAGGCGTTTCAAGATATCCTCACGCGGCGTCAAAAGATCCGACAAGGAAATGCAGCAGAAGTCGTGACCGATGAGCGCGCCAGATTTAGCTGCAGCTGCTTGGAATGCGGAGATACCGGGACAAGTTTCAACCGCCACGCGCTTTGCAGCATCGGACAATGCGCGATCTCCGGTTGCATTGAGCAATTCATAGATGAGCGCGCCCATAGCGAATATGTTCGCATCTCCTGAACAGATGAGCGCCACCTGTTTGCCCTCACCTGCGATTTCCAGTGCATGACGCACACGTTTTTCTTCCTCGCCCAAGGCAAATCGATGCTCGGTCTGATTGGTCTTCGCATCCTCGGCCAAGTCAAGATAGAGGCCGTAACCAACCCAATCCGTTGCACGGCGTAGCGCTAAATCGGCAACCGGCGTGCGCAAGCTGTTTGTGCCGGGACCAAGACCGACAAGGTAGAGTGCGCCAATTGGATGCCCAAATTTCTCTTCGTCAATCGGGTGCGTGCTGATGCCGAGCGCACATGTTGCCTTCGAGGTCTTCTGCTTTTCAACCAACAATTCGCCAGCTTTAATGGCCGCGGCTTCGGCAACCGACGGCGTCCCGACTTCACTTTGGACGACGGTTGACGGGTTCGGCACCCTATGTCCTTCTTCGGACAGCTCTTCGGCGGAAAAAACGCGCAAAGGCACGTCAAAATGTCGAGCGGCGGCAGTGAAAGCGGCCTCATCAGACTTCAAATCTATTGTTGCAATTGCGGCGATGGCGAGTGGCGAGACACTATTTTCGCTAAGCGTTTTTTCGATCAGCTCAATCACATGATCTGCAGAACAATGCCGCTCACAACCCACGCCGACAACGATGTTCTTTGGCACGAAATGCAGCACATCAGATTGTTGGATTTGATGGTCAACAACTATGCTAACGCTCGCCTCGAACGCGACCAAGCCAC
>CAJXLH010000016.1 GCA_913055925.1 uncultured Maritalea sp.
GCGATGAGCTGGGTGACCTGCGAGCCAAAGTCGACGATGAGGATGGTTTGATGAACGGGCTCTGTCATGGCGAGGCTTTAGCGCCAAACAACAGATTCCGCAACCGTGAATCGCCAGAAACAGAGGCTATCGCCCCGCTTTTTTGGTTCGATCTATTCTGGTCGCATTTGAATAACTAGGATTCCAGCGCACATCAGCGTCAGCCCTAAGATACCGCGCCAGTTTAAGGCCCGTTGTTCAAGACCAAACCAACCAAAATGATCATAGAGCTGCGCGGCGATCATTTGCCCAAAAACAACGATCACAATGAAGGTGCCAACACCGAGTTTTGGCACGGCAGAGATTGAAACCAACACCTGATAAACACCAATCAGCGCGCCGAGCCAAACCCACCATGGCATATTTTGTATTTGAACGAGGCGCGGCATCGGGGCGCGCGTGAACACACAAATGGCTGTGATGGCCAATGTAGCAATCCAAAACGCGATCAGCGTCGCGGTCAGTTGATGGCCAAATCCGCTGGCCATGCGAGCATAAATCGGCCCCTGCGCCGCAATGAGTGCACCACCGATCAAAGATGCCAAAAAGATCGGCCAGTTTGTGATCATTGGCTAACAGACTTGTACATATAGGTGGTGGAATGAAAACCATCGGTAATGGCGTTTTTGCCAAAATTCGGGATTTCGCCAGCGACTTGATAGCCCAACGCTAAATAAAGCGGCATGCCGCCATCATCGGTTCGCGTGTCGAGTGTGATCAGTTTCCGCCCATACTGACGCGCGGTTTGCTCAAGGATCATCATGAGCGCTTTCGCAAAACCTTTGCGGCGATGATTTGGGTGGACCATGAGCTTGGAAATCTCGGCGCGGTGCGGTTGATTGTTCGGCATCCCAACAATCAACTGACCTGTACCCGCAAGTTCATCACCATCAAATGCGCCAAACATCACGCGGTCTCCCGCTTGCACTTCTGATGCGATTTTTTTCTGCCAAAACATCGCTGCTTCTTGCCTACTTAGCGGCATGACGAACCCGACAGCGCCATCATTTGCGACTGTTTGCACCAAAATCTCGGCTAGCGATGATGCGTGAGTTTCAATATCTGCTGGTGTGAATTGTTTGATTTCCATGGGGCACCTAAACAAGAAAGAGCGTGTACTTTGCGCCGACTTGTTTCGGCGTTGTGAACTTTGAGGCAGACCGCAGCTGATAGCGCAGGCAGTCGCCCTTTTTTAGGTTAAAAGTCTGGCTTTCGATCTGGATCTCCAACTCGCCCTCCTCAAGCACGAGATGGTGTTCTAACCCTGCTAGAGAGGGCTGATCATATTCGATTGATTGGTCTGCAAGCAGTTCGCAGCGGATCACCTCGCCTTTTAGGCTTTGGGCAGGTGGAGAAATTGAAGTGCGCACAAATCCGTTTTCTGGGTCACGCCAAACCGGCTGTTTCGCCGCTATCACGAGTGGCTCAATTCCCTCTTCCACCATGGCAAGCAATCGCGACATGGGCAGCGCATAGACAGCACAAAGCTTTCCCAACACTTCCGCTGTAGGGCTTACTTCAGCCTTTTCTAACCGCGAAAGTGTGGCGCGGCTGACACTGCTTTTTTGCGCTAATTGGTCGAGCGACAAATCAGCTTCTTGCCGAAGTTGCTTTAGGCGGCTCGCAAGTTTTGTGGTAATCTCAGACATCATTCATCTCATTTTAGAGAATCTTTCCCATAAATGAGATAGCACTAACCATGTCTCGTCGTCAATTCGGTTATGCCGTAATTGCAGCTTGACTATTTGACGCGCATTCGACCATAAAGCGCGACTTTGAAATGGGCTGATTTGCCCCCACGCCCACTGCGACTATTGTCGTTCGCCAATTGGTTGGTGATTTGAGTTGGCGTCCACATATGAAAGATACCAACTTTGTCATTCGAACAATTCGGCTTTAACCAGGCCATCATGAAGTGTCTGGAAGCGTTGAACTATGCAGACCCGACACCTATTCAAGAACAAGCAATTCCTGTTGCCCTAGAGGGCCGCGATATTGTTGGCCTTGCGCAAACGGGGACCGGAAAAACAGCAGCTTTTACGCTGCCGACAATCTCACGCCTTGCGCAAGACATTCCAAAATCGAAGAAACGCCAAATCCGCGCCTTGATTATCTCGCCAACGCGCGAACTTGCCGCACAAATCCACGACACGGTGAAACGCTTCACCACACGTGTGCCATTGCGTTCTGCCATCATTGTGGGTGGGGTTTCTTACCATAAGCAAAAACATGCCTTGCAGCATGGTGTAGATATTCTGGTGGGCACACCGGGCCGCTTGATTGATATGATCGACCAAGGTGTGGTTGATCTATCAACAGTTGAAACCATCATCCTTGATGAAGCAGATCAGATGCTCGACATTGGCTTTTTGCCAGCGATCCGTTCGATCATGGAAATCTTGCCGACCGAACGTCAAACCATGCTCTTTTCGGCAACAATGCCGAAGGAAATTCGCAAGCTGACGCATGAACATCTGAACGACCCGTTTGAGATTTCGGTCATCCCGAAAACGAAAACAGCGGACAAGGTTGAGCAAAAAGTCGTCACGGTTGAAAAACCGCAGAAGATTGAAGCGATTTGCGACGTTCTCAATATTCATGCCGATGAGCAAGCGGTTGTGTTTACGCGCACAAAGCATGGTGCGGACAAAGTTGCGAAGCGCCTCAGCGTTTCAGACATTCGTGCGGCCGCCATTCACGGCAATAAATCGCATAACCAACGTGAGCGCGCCTTGCAGGACTTCCGCAAAGGCAAAGTGCGCGTTTTGGTGGCCACAGACATCGCTGCGCGTGGCATCGACGTGCCTGGCGTTGGTCTGGTTGTGAACTTCGACCTCCCTGAAGTGCCAGAAGCCTATGTGCACCGCATTGGTCGTACAGCGCGTGCCGGTGAGTCAGGTATTGCAATTTCACTGGTTTCAACCGAAGAACTTGGCTTGCTCGGTGATATCCAGCGCCTGATTAAAATCGACATTCCAGCGGAAGACCTTGAAGGTGAGCCGGTAGAGCTCGACGTGCCCTCTTCTTCTGGTGCGAAACGACCATACAAACGCCGCGGCGGTGGCGGTGGCGGTGGTCGTCGTCGTCCACGCGGTAGCGATGGCAATCATCGCAAAGGTCCTTCAAAACCGCGCAACCGTGCTGACGGTGATCAAGGTGGTGATCGCCGTTCTGAAGGTAAAAAACCTTTCCGCAAACGCAATAATGAAAGCAGCGGTGAGCGCGAAGGCAATAGGCCATTCCGCAAGCGAAACACCGAAGGATCAGGCGAACGCGAGGGCAAGCGCCCATTCCGTGAACGTAGCAATCGGTCAGGTGATGGCGAGAAAAAGCCTTTCCGCAAACGCAACCGAAATGACGCAAAAGGTCAAAAGCGCGGTGACGGCAATGCTAACGCACGTCATCAGCAAAAAGACGCCAAGCCCAAGCGCAGAAAGCGTAAAGCGAACGGCTAAGCGGTTTGCGCAAGCTTTTCATTCGAAGATTGAGGCAGGCGTTCGAGTTTTTCGATTGCCTGCTTTAACGCAGCAACACAGCGCGGGTCCACCGCGCTTCCGGTCATGCCATCCAAAATAGCCATGGCTTTCGCCGTAGGCGTTGCCGCGCGATATGGCCGATCAGCGGTCAATGCGTCAAAAATGTCTGCTACGGTGACAATTCGGGTATTGAGATCAATCTCATCACCCTTAAGCCCATTTGGATAGCCCTTACCATCCAACCGCTCATGATGCCCCCCAGCGACATGCACCATGTCGCCGAACGCCTCGACTTTTGAAAGGATTTGCGCCGAAAAAACCGGGTGAAGTTTGATTTGCTCGAACTCTTTGTCAGAAAGACGATCCGGTTTATCCAAAATTGCATTGCTGATACCCAGCTTGCCAATATCGTGGAGCAATGCCGCGCGACGTAGCCACCGCCGGTGGCCGGGGTCAAATCCCATTTGTTCAGCAATAAGGTCGGTGAAAATCATCACACGGTCGGAATGGCCTGCAGTAAATGGGCTTTTGGAGTCAACGACTTGAGCAAACCCTTTCGCTATTTCGTCTAAAAAATCCTCGTCCGCCACGCGCTGCATTTGAACCGGTTCAAAAGTGTGGATTTTCTCAGGCAGATCCTCGTCCGCCAAGGAGAACCAGAACAGATCGTCTTCAGCAAGCTTCAAAAACACATCGACGAGTTGAGGGTCGAACCAGCTGCCGCGACGCGCCGTGATTTCTTCGACCGCCTGCAATCGCCCTTCCCCGGTGTTGAATACATCGACCACCTGTGTCAGAAGCGCAATTTGCGAGAAGCGTGGGATTTGCTTGCCAGATTTTTGTTCGGGGTTGCCAGTGCCATCCCAATGTTCATCCAAACTCAGAATGGTTTCAGCAACACGCTCTGAGAAGTGCATTTGGCGCGCAATTTCGGCACCGCGTTGGCATCTCGTGTCGATGATTTCGCGCACGATCTCTTTGCCATTGCGCAAAGTGGAGACGATGGACCGGAACTTCTCGGCCATTGACGCTTCCATGCCCGAGTGCGTGAGGACAAATGCCAAGACCTTAGGCAAGCTGCCATCCAGTTTTTTGAACTCACGCTTTAACACCAAATCATCGGTAATATAGTGCGCGCACACGCGTGCGGCGTTGGAAGAGCAGCCAAGGTCTTTTAGCAAAATCGCATAATAGAGATCGGATAAGTCCTGCTGAGCATAGCCAAGCGCCTCACCGATTTGTAGACCAATCCAGCAGCAACGTGCGGAATGGCCTTTTGGTTGGCCTTCAGTAATGTCCAACGCTTGGCTGAGCGCGCCAACGATCTGCGCCACTGGCACGTTTTGGGTTTGGAATTTTGTTTGCGCTGACATCTGCTTCCAGTTGGCGAAGTTGATTTTGTTCAAAATCTAACGCCGATCCGGTTAACAACGTCACCCCAAGCGCTGCATTACAGAGAAAAAGAAACCGTCAGTGTTTGTCGACTCGGGCGTCAATGTCACTGATTTCAAGTCACTTGACCATGGCATTGGCTTGTCGAATCCATAAAGGTCCTGCCAAACCTCGCCAGCGCTCAGCAACTCAAAGTTCGGATTTTCATCAAGGAAAGCATAGACTTGCCCCTCATTCTCCTCAGGGAAAACGGAGCAAGTGATGTAAACGAGGAACCCGCCAACTTTTACGTATGGCACAGATTGCGAAAGCACTTCTTCTTGATCTTGCAAGCGCTGATCAAGTGTTTGTTTGCTCAAGCGCCACTTCGCGTCTGGGCGGCGCCGCCAAGTGCCAGATCCTGTGCAGGGTGCATCCAAAACCACGCGATCCATTTGACCAATCAAATCGCTCAACGGATCATCGTGATGAGGTTGGCGGACCTGTACATTGTGTAGGCCAGCACGTTTGATCCGATCCCAGATCGGCGCGAGACGCGACTTCTCGCTGTCATAGGCAAAAAGCTGCCCCTTGTTTTCCATCATCGCGCCCATTGCGAGGGTTTTGCCCCCTGCTCCAGCGCAAAGATCGAGAACTTTTTCACCCGGACGGGCAAAGATAAGTTCGGCAACAATTTGGCTGCCCTCGTCCTGCACTTCAAAGCGCCCTTTTTGGAATGCTTCTTCTGCCTGAACGTTTGGTGTGCGCGCGTCGCGCTTACCAGCGGCAATCCGCATACCGTTCGTTGCGATCTTGGTTGGCTTAGCACCTGTTTTCTTGAGGGCCTTAAGCATCCGCTCGCGGTCGCTTTTGAGCGTGTTAACGCGCATATCGAGCGGCGGGCGCTCGGATAAGGCTTGTCCCTCAGCAATCCATTCCTCAGCAAAATTGCTTTCGAATGAGTTTTGCGTCCACTCAGGAATGTCAGCTTGGACATGTTCTGGCGCATCAACCAACGGGTTGTTGCGGGTTAGATGTTCTATTTCTTTTTGCGAGAGTGCATCCGGTGCAAATTTGTCATCCTCAAAGCTCGCATTTAGTGCCTCGGGGTTTTCTCCCCAATCGCGAACGAGTGTGGTGAAGGCCAGGCTTCGTGCGCTTTCCGAACGCGCAATATGTGCATTGGACAATTTCTTGCGCAGCGCGTCATATACGATATTGCCAATCGCTGCGCGATCGCCAGACCCAGCAAAGCGATGAGACAGTCCCCAGTCTTTTAACGCATCCGCAACCGGGCGTTTGCGCTTCTCAATGTCTGACAGAACTTCAATTGCGGCACTTAGCCGTCCGGGTAAACGCATTCACGCCTCACGCAAGAATTATTTGGATTGCAAATCCGAGCCACATTACGCCCAACAAGGCCATACCGACAACATAAATGACAAATCGACGTTTTACGCGGTTTGATGTGATGTGGATAATGGTGTGCAATATGCGGCTAACCACAAATGCGACTGCCAGCGCCGCCATCCACGCTGTTGCCATGCCACTCGCAACAACGAGTGCTAGAAGCGCATAAAACAAGACCGGCAATTGGAACTGGTTGGCGAAATTGTTGTGCGCAAGTTTCGCCTCAAGGGGCCAAGCATCTGGCCCCGTCGCAATGTCCGCGATTTTGATTTTTTTGGCTGCGATTAAGGGCAATCTTCGGCGCCCCAAGATGTAGAGAACGACCATGGTGAGGCTCACCTGCCCCACCGCCGCCAATAGCAATATTTTCTCAGCCAAAATCATCGTTCTTACCGTCCGCCGCGATAGTTCGGGCTTTCGCGCGTGATCGACACGTCATGCACATGGCTTTCGCTCAAAGCCGCGCCAGAGATTTTTACGAATGTTGAGTTCGCCGTAAAGTCCCTAAGGTTTGCCGCTCCTGTGTAACCCATCGATGCGCGCAAGCCGCCCGCCAATTGGTGCAATACAGCTCCCGCAGGGCCTTTGTAAGGAACTTGGCCTTCAATGCCTTCTGGCACCAACTTCATGGAGTCGTTCACGTCTTGCTGGAAGTAGCGGTCAGCTGAACCGCGCGCCATGGCGCCGACAGATCCCATGCCGCGGTATGACTTATATGAACGACCTTGGTAGAGGTAAACTTCGCCCGGGCTTTCGTCGGTACCTGCAAGTAGCGAGCCGACCATTGCGCAATTTGCGCCGCCTGCCAATGCTTTAGCCAAATCGCCTGAGAATTTGATTCCGCCGTCAGCAATAATTGGCGTGCCGGTTTTGGCCGCTTCTTCAGCGCAGCCCATAACGGCTGCAAGCTGCGGCACGCCCACACCTGCGATAATACGCGTTGTACAAATAGAGCCCGGTCCAATACCAACCTTAACGGCATCTGCGCCCGCATCGATGAGCGCTTTTGTGGCTTCTGCTGTCGCAACGTTGCCTGCAACGATACGAACTTTTGAGTTCTCTTTCTTAAGGCGAGACACAACTTTCGCTACCTCAACATTGTGGCCGTGCGCCGTGTCAATCACGAGAAGATCAACTTCCGCATCGATCAAGCGAAGGCTGCGCTCATAGCCTTTGTCACCAACCGTAGATGCAGCGGCAACGCGAAGTCGGCCCTTGCTGTCTTTAATCGCATCAGGGTGAAGCTGAGCTTTTTCAATGTCTTTTACGGTGATCAAGCCAACACAATTGTAGGCGTCATCGACCACAAGAAGCTTTTCAATGCGGTTGGCGTGCAACAGACGTTTTGCTTCGTCTTGTGAAACGCCATCTTTCACGGTGACCAAATTTTCTTTGGTCATCAATTCCGCGATTGGCTGATCAGGGTTTGATGCGAAACGTACGTCGCGGTGGGTCAAAATGCCGATCAGCTTGCCGATGACACGTCCACCACGGTCGCCATTTTCCACAACAGGAATGCCAGAAATATTGCGGCTTTCCATAAGTTGAAGCGCGTCCGACAAAGTTGCTTTTGGCCCGATTGTAATTGGGTTCACAACCATGCCGCTTTCAAAGTGCTTTACCTGCTTTACCTGTTCGGCTTGCTCATCTGGCGTTAGGTTACGGTGGATTACGCCCATGCCGCCCGCTTGTGCCAAGGCAATCGCCATTTTGGCTTCTGTCACGGTGTCCATTGCAGAGGAAAGGATTGGCAAATTGAGGGCAATGTCCTTCGTCACATGGGTGCGAATGTCAACATCCGCAGGCATTACGCTTGATTCAGCAGGCTGCAACAAAACGTCGTCAAACGTCAGCGCGAGATCACCGGTTGCTGTAGAAATGATTTTTGCCACGGGCGTGACCCTCCGTAAAAACACGAATGAATGGGTATTAGCGAGTCTGGTGGAGAGGTTCGCCACCATTTCTCTGGTTGGCGAGGGTCATTAACATGGTGCTAACCTTTTGCCTAGAGCCCGATGTCACTATTTTAGATGAAAATTGTATGACAATTGCATCGCGGTAAAGGGCGTGCGACAATGTTGGTCCAACCACTGAGTCTTTAGGATCGATATGTCCAACCGAATAACACCGCTCATTCTGGCGGTGGCTTTGTTTATGGAGCTAATGGATGTGACGGTGATTTCCACCGCACTGCCGGCAATTGCTCAAGATATTGGCACTGATCCAATTTCTCTAAAACTCGCCCTCGCCTCTTATCTAGTAGCGCTTGCGATTTTCATTCCGATCAGCGGTTGGATGGCTGATCGTTATGGCGCGCGCAATGTTTTTCGCGGCGCAATTGCTGTTTTCATGCTCGGCTCGATTGCCTGCGCCTTTGCTGATTCCCTATTTTCGTTTGTAGTTGCCCGATTCTTGCAAGGCATGGGCGGCTCAATGATGACGCCGCTCTCTCGGTTGATCCTTATTCGCACAACTCCCAAGAAGGACCTAGTGAACGCCTGGGCGTGGCTAACCATGCCTGCTTTGTTCGGACCTTTAGCGGGGCCGCCCGTGGGTGGTTTTTTGACCACTTACTTTTCTTGGCATTGGATTTTTTACATCAATATTCCGATCGGACTTGCGGGCATATTGCTGGCTACGAAATATCTTGGCGGCACCGGCTATCGCGAAAAGCGCAGCCTAGATGTGGTCGGCTTCATCTTGTCCGGACTTTCATTTTCGGGGTTGATTTTCGGTCTTTCCGTCATCAGCCTTCCAGCGCTGCCACCAATTGTTGGCATTGCGACAACGCTGGCCGGTTTGGCATGTGGCGTCGCCTATCTTTGGCACTATCGGCATGTCGAGCGGCCAATTCTCGACCTCAAAGTATTCGAGGAACCGATTTTCCGAACTTCGATTGCTTCTGGCTTCATCTATCGTATCGCCGGCGGTGCGGTGCCGTTTCTGTTCCCGCTGATGTTGCAGGTCGGCTTCGGCTACTCGCCGTTTGAATCTGGCATGATTTCCTTCATCGGTGCAGGCGGTGCGATTTTGATGAAGTTCTGCCTAAAACCGGCGCTTGCCGCTGTTGGCTTCAAGGCGCTTTTGATCGTTGGGATCATTGTCCCGGGTGTGCTCACGGTTACCCACGGCTTTTTCACTGCGCAAACCCCGATCTGGATCATTATGTCGATCCTGTTGTTCATGGGATTCTTCCGCTCGATGTTCTACACATCGCTGAACACCCTCACCTATACGCAAACACCCGACGAGCAATCAGGCTCAGCCACCGTAATTAGTTCTGTGTCCATTCAGCTTGCTTTTGCGCTGGGCGTCGCATTCGCGGCGTTGCTGCTAGAGGTTGTGGCGCTAATCCGAAATGTTGAAGTTGGCGTTGCCGAAATGCAATTCGTCTTCTTCGTCCTTGCGGCCATCACCATTGTAGCGATTTTCCCGATTTTGGGGCTTTCAAAACAAGTGGGCGACGATGTTTCGGGTCATAAAGCCAAGGGCGTAGACGCCGTTTAGGCGTTGCCCTTGAACCCTTTTGCGATCAGGTACGTTTCAGCAGAATCTTGTCGAGATGCTGGCGGCTTTGCATGGAACGTTGATTTGAAGTGTTTCTTCAGCACAGACAGCAGTTCATGCTCTGTGCCTCCTTGGAAAACCTTAGCGACAAAAATACCGTTCGGATTGAGAATCTGGATGGCAAAGTCAGCGGCTAATTCAACAAGCGCTATGATACGGATGTGGTCGGTGGCACGGTGCCCAGTGGTCGGCGCCGCCATGTCTGATAGCACCAAATCCACTTTCTTGCCGCCCAACGCTTCGATCAAAGCGTCTGGCGCATCATCGTCGTTGAAGTCTTTTTGCAAAAAGATCACGCCTGGGATTTCAGCCATCTCCAAATAATCGATACCGACCACTTTCGGGTCTTCAACGTCAGTGCCAAGAATTTCCGTGCACACCTCACACCAACCGCCCGGTGCGCAACCGAGGTCGACAACCCGCATTCCGGGTTTCAAAAGATTGTGTTTCTCGTTTAGCTCAATCAACTTGTATGCTGCGCGCGAACGTCTGCCCTCATGTTTGGCTTTGCGCACATATGGGTCATTAAGCTGACGTTTTAACCAGTTTGTCGAAGATGTGGAGCGCCCTTTGGCCGTCCGCACACGTTCATTGAGGTTACGCGCATCGGTTGATTTCTTACGCGAAGGTTTCTTCTGCTCTTGCGTCTGTGCGCGTTGCTTCGCGATCTTTTTCTGCGCTTCTTTGTTGGCGCGTGCTTTTTTCAAGCCGCCCGTTTTTGACCCCAACCGTTTGGTGCCTTTGACTTTGCCTTTCATCGACATCTCCTATTCGGTTGCAGGTTTTGGTTTGTTGCGACGACGGCGCCGTTTCGATGGCGGTGGGCGTGACCATACGCGATCTTGCGACATCAGCGAAATTAGAATGCCCTCACGCAGCCCTCGATCTGCAACGCGCACGCGTTCGCACGGCCATTCGCGGCGAATGGCTTCAAAAATGGCGCAGCCGGGCAACACGAGATCGGCTCGCTCTTTGCCAATACAGGCATTCGCGCGGCGCTTCTCGTAGTCCATATTGATCAAGACCCGCATTGTGTCCTGAACATGATCTGATCGCATCCACAGCCCGTCAACCTTTGAACGGTCATACCGCTCAAGCCCCAAGTGCAATCCTGCCAAGGTGGTCACGGTGCCGGACGTGCCAACAAGATGCATCGGGTTTTCTTCAAGGCTGCGCTTCAGCTTTTCCCGACCACGAAACTTTTTGAGATGCGTCGCGACGTATGCGACCATTTCTTCAAAGCTTTCTGGCGTCACATTGATACCATCAAACTTTTCAGCAATGGAAACAACGCCAACTGGCAGCGACTGCCAAGACCGAATAGAGGCCGCCATTTTTCCCGGGCTTTTGGGTCGTCCACCGCGGAAATCGAGCCATGCCAGCTCCGAAGACCCGCCACCAATATCAAAAATGATTGCGCCAGAAACATTGGGTTCCACCAGGTCAGCACAGCCCGTGACCGCAAGTTGCGCTTCGGTTTGCCGGTCGACAACTTCAAGTTCAATACCAACTTCGCTTTGAATTCGCGCCAGAAAGCCATCGGCATTCTCGGCAGCGCGGCACGCCTCGGTCGCTATCAAGCGAAAACTAGCGACATTTTGATTTTCGAGTTTAACCTTGCACGCTTGTAGTGCCTCGATGGTTCTGTCCATTGCGTCGCTTGAAAGACGACCCGTCTGCGACAAGCCCTCGCCTAACCGGACAATGCGCGAAAACCCATCGATGACTTTAAAGCCTGATGCAGTTGGCCGCGCCAGCAACAATCGACAATTGTTTGTGCCAAGATCTAGGGCGCCGTAAATTGGCGCGCTTGCAACGCGGCCATTTTGGCGGTGTGAAGGCGGTTTCCCGCCTTTGCGTGCCCGCCTGCTGTGCCCAATTCGATCGCTCTGGGGCTTCGAATTTTGGCTATGGTTGCGCGGACCACCTTTGTCGGGCGGCGGTGCAACGGCTTTCGCAGGACCGGGCCGATTCTCATCGACCACTATGTTCTTCCTTTCCCTACCGCGCTCGCTTTCATGAAAAGGTGCGCTTGCAAGGATTTGTGTTTCTAAGTTGGGGTCAATGTTAGTTGAAACGGGCTATTCAATCAATTAGGTATTTATTTCGCTCTATGGCACTTGCCACCGAACCAAGCAAACCACTTAACTAAGTCTTTAGTTTAATCCTTTGTTTTTGCTCTTTATTTACCCCATTCGAAAAATCTAAAGCTGGTCACAATAAATAAAGATATTTCGTAGACGATATGCACAATCGATATATTGAGCACTATTTCACTATAGGTATTTTTGATGTTTGGACGCTTTCTCGCGACATTACATTCTGAGCGGCAACTGTCTGTTGGCATCCGCGCCCAACTCGTTGACGGTCTTTTCCATCCTTTCGCGTCCTTTGTTTCAGGGGTCGTAATTGGCGTAGCCATCGCGCTACTCATGTGGATGTTCACCAATGATGATGTTGTACGCGACATTAGCTATGTGCTTGCTGGCATTGCAGTAATTCGCATGATCATCGGCGTAATTTACTTGCGTCAAAACGAGCCAGTGAATGAGAAAAATGTCAACAAATGGGAACTCGCCTTCAGCATAGGCGCCGCAGCATTTTCGCTATGCCTTGGCCTATTGACGTTCTTTGCGATTCTGCGCATTCCAAATACCGAAGTTCATCTTATCCTTTCCATTACATGTGCGGGTTATGGCTCGATCATCGCAGCCCGCAACGCGGGTCGTCCTTGGCTCGCCCTCGCACAGCTTTATTGCGCGACTTTGCCAATGTGGGCAGCGCTAATCCTTCAGGGCCAATATTCTCAATTGGTGGGCAGTTTCGGCTGGGCTGGCATTTTGCTTTACACGCTTGGTGTAAGCGACATCACGCTTGCGATGCGCAAAACCATTATCGACGCGTTGGAGCACAAACAACGTAATGCGGAGTTGGCCAAGTCGTTTGAAGAGCAAGCCAAACTGTTTGATGCAGCCTTGACCAACATGTCGCACGGCCTGTGCATGTTCGATCAGGACCGCAAACTTATTGTTTGGAATGAAAAGGCTGGCGAAATCATCGGGCTTGACCAAGCGCTCTTCAAAAATGGCGCAACAATCGACGAGATTTTGCAGCCCTTCCAATCCGAAGCCCGTGAAAAAATATTGGAACAGGTGTCAGATCAGGCGAACAATCTCGCAGAAGTTGGAGACAGCTCGCAGCTTAGCGATGGCCGATTTATTGCGACCTCCGCACGCACAATGGACGATGGCCATGTGGTGATTGTTTTCGCTGACGTGACCGAAAAAGAGCGGGCACAGGCGCGCATCAAAAACCTTGCGTGGGTCGATCAGCTGACTGGTCTTATGAACCGTGTTTCATTGCACGAATATCTGACCAATCAGCTCGAAGCGCTCGATGATGCGTCAGAGATTGCAATCCATTATGTCGATCTTGACCACTTCAAAAGTGTGAATGACACATTGGGGCACCCCATTGGCGACATGCTTTTGCGTCAGGTGGCTGAGCGGATCAAAGATGTTTGTCTTGATGAAGGTGAAGTTGCGCGCATGGCGGGTGACGAATTCCTCATCGTACAGAAACTCTCGCCGCAAGCCCGCACGCCGAGCGACCTCGCGCAGCAAGTGGTGGATGCGCTTCACCAGCCGTTTAACGTCAATTCGAACTTTATTCGCATCGGCGCTTCTGCAGGCATTGTTGTGGCACCAAAGGACGGCAAAGATGCCGATTTGTTGCTCAAGCGGGCGGATATGGCGCTCTATGCAGCGAAGAAATCTGGCCGCAACAAGTTTGCTTACTTTGAAGCGCAAATGGATCAGCGCATGCAGCAAATGCGCGCGATGGAACTAGATATGCGCCACGCGTTGGAAAAAGGTCAGTTCGAACTAGCCTTCCAACCAATCGTCAACGCTAGCGATCTATCGATTGCGAGTTTTGAAAGTCTGCTGCGTTGGACGCACCCGAGCAAGGGACGCATGTCACCGGCCAAGTTTATTCCGGCAGCGGAAGAAACCGGCCAAATTATGGAGATTGGTCGCTGGGTGACGCGGGAAGCGATTAAAACAGCTGCCTCTTGGCCTGTGAAAACGCAGATATCCGTGAACTTCTCAGCCGTGCAATTCCAAGATGCGCGCTTTGTCGACTATCTGCGACGCCAGCTCAAAAAGTACAAGTTCCCAGCGAGCTTGTTGGAACTCGAGATTACAGAAACTGCCTTTATTGTCGACACTGACAACAGTCTTCGTCAGCTGCAACAGCTCAAAGAACTTGGCGTGAAAATCTCGCTTGATGATTTTGGCACGGGCTATTCTTCACTCAGCCAATTGCAACAGTTTGAGTTCAACAAGATCAAAATTGACGGCAGTTTCGTCCGTGACTTGGAAACAAACTCCAGTTCTGCGGCAGTTGCCACTGCCGTTGCCGAAATTGGCCGCGCGCTTGGCGTAACTGTTGTTGCTGAATGTGTTGAGACACAACATCAGTTGGATTTCTTGAAGTCAGTGGGTGTGACTTGCGTGCAAGGATACTTCACCGGCAAGCCAATGGAAGCCAGTGCTGTTGTTGAGCTTTTGTTGTCATACGCGGGTGAGCTTGACCAACTGCAAAAAAAGTCTAGCTGACCTTATTGGTTTGAGCCGCCACCAAACGCTGCATGGTTTTTAACTCCTTGGGCGTGATCTGCATGGCGGCGTCAGTCCAAAGGGTCACGATGTCTTCAAGCTCGTCGAATGAAACTCTGTCCGCACGCTTGAGCGCCAAATGCAGCGAAACCGCTGCTTGATGACGGTTAATGTTGCGTTTGATGAACTTTTGTATGTCGCGACGCCCCTCGCCCGGTTCGCTCAAAATCTGCACCACGCCCATTTCGTAAAGCTCTTCTGCGTCGAGCGTTTTGCCCGTGCGCACCAACTGCTCAGCTTTGGCAAACCCGATTTTCCGACCAAGTAGCGTGATGGCGCCCATGCCGGGAAATAGGCCAAACAGGTGCTCGGGGAACCCGAACTTTACGCCCTTCTCCGCACAGATGATGTCAAATGACAGGATGGATTCAAATCCGCCACCCAACGCATCGCCAGCGACATGGGCGATTGAAATGACATTCTGAAATGTAATCTTCCACGTTTTATGCAGCACCTGAATGGAAGACAACCCATAGTCAAACAGACTGTCCCGGTCGTGATCTTCAATGCATTTTGAAAAATGGCCCAAATCTCCGCCTAAGCAGAAGAAATCAGGATGCGATGATTGAAGGACAAGAAATTTGAACTGATCTGGCATTTCCTTTTTGAGATGCCGTATGTTGCGATGCATTTTGTGAAAATCATCGAGCAAGCGCGGATTATATGCCGCGCGGCCGTCAAACATCATTTTCGACCAGACGGTGGCGTTGGAAATATCAAACTGGGTTTCGATCTGTCCAAGGTTTCCCCAGAAACGATCGTAAGTATTTGGGCGGTGGAAAGGAAGGGCGTCTGTTGGGAGAACTTTAAACGAGAACTCCCCTGAATCGGTCGCCCGATTTTTTACGGCAAGATTTTTGGTCATGTGAACACTTCAAATAGTACTAAAAAATAATTAAAGTTAACGACATGTGGCGCGGAAAATCAATTGGCTAAGCCACAAAACTAGTGTTTTTACGTACATCTCCACACCTCCCTGAGAGATGCGAAATCTTCTGCGTCCTTGAGACTAGGATTTAAACTAGATTGTTGTTAAACAAGCGAAATGTCTGATCAGAAAATTCTATATAGCTTCCGTCGTTGCCCTTATGCGATGCGGGCGCGACTCGCTGTCGCCTCTTCTCAAGAGCGATTTGAGCTACGTGAGATAATTCTGCACGCAAAGCCTGCGCACATGCTTGAAATCTCTCCAAAAGGCACTGTCCCTGTGGCGCAACTTGAAGATGGCACCGTGATCGACGAAAGCCTTGATATTGCTTTATGGGCACTTCGTCAGAACGATCCAGAACATCTATTGACACCAGATCGCGGAACGGAAACTGAAATGCTTAGTCTTATCGAGCGTCAGGACACGTCTTTCAAACCCTTGTTGGATCGGTACAAATATCATTTCCACTCGGATAAAGAAGCGTCGCTTGCAGCGCGCGATGACGCGCGGCATTTCTTAGCTGACTTGGATGCACAGCTGGCAAACGGTGATCGATTGTTTGGTGACCGAACATCACTTGCGGACATATGTATCTGGCCATTCATTCGGCAATTTGCTCACGTAGATAAAGAATGGTTTTGGTCCCTTCCCTATCCGCATTTGATTGAGTGGCTAGATGTATTCCTAAATTCAGATCGTTTTGCTGCGATCATGAAGAAATACGCGCTTTGGGTACCGGATCAGCAACCCGTTTTCTTCCCTGAAGCGGCACAAAACCAATAGAGCACTTGCTACCCGCCAAAGAAGGCCATAAAGCTTTCTTGAATTGCTAACAAAGGAGCAACCTCCGTGTCCAAACTGATTCCGGCTGAATTGTCGCGGCCTTTGGTATCAAACGCTGTGCAAGCAGCGCTTTTGGAGGATTTGGGCATGGCGGGCGACGTCACATCGCAAGCAACCATTGCCCCAGCATCCAGCGCAACGGCTGTTATGAATTCACGCGAGAACGGTGTGGTTTGCGGCTTAGATTTGGCGCGTGAGGCGTTTCATCAAGTCGACCCAAACATCGAATTTACACCGTTAGTTGCAGACGGCGACCGCGTTGTGCCCGGGCAAGATGTGGCGCGCATTTCTGGAAATGCGCGGAACATCATGTCTGGTGAAAGGGTCGCGCTCAACTTTATGTGCCACTTGAGCGGTATCGCCACCTATAGCGCGACATTTGTCGACAAGGTTGCGGGCACAGGCGCCAAAATCTGTTGCACGCGCAAAACGACGCCGGGCCTGCGTGCCTTTGAAAAATACGCAGTGAAATGTGGTGGCGGCAGCAACCACCGCTTTGGTCTCGATGATGCAATTTTGATCAAAGACAACCACATTGCCGTCGCTGGTGGCGTGCGCGAGGCCGTGCTTGCTGCACAGCAATTTGCGGGACACTTGATGGCCATCGAAGTTGAAGTCGACACACTCGAGCAGTTTGAAGAGGCACTTCGCGCAGGGGCGACCGCAGTTCTTTTAGATAACATGTCGCCAGAAACGCTTCGTGATGCGGTCAAACTCAACAAAGGACGTGCGCGGCTCGAGGCGTCTGGCGGCATAAACATCGATAGTGTTCGCGCGATCGCTGAAACCGGTGTTGAGTTCATCTCCACGAGCAAGATCACCATGGCTGCGGTGCCTCTTGATTTGGGCCTGGACATCAATATCACCAACGAATAAAGGCGCTTGCGGTGTCGAACGATCTGACAAAACGTATGCTTGAGGCTGCGCGGGCGGCTGGCGCGGAGATTTTGCGTCATTACAATGCGGATGAGCTGCAAATCGAACGCAAAGGTGACGGATCACCTGTCACGATGGCAGATCAGGCGGCCGAGTGCATCATCTTGGAAAAACTGGCCAACACCGGTATCCCAGTATTGGGCGAAGAAAGTGTGGCGGCGGGCAAAATCCCCGTTCTCGGCAATCGCTTTTTTGTCGTTTACCCACTCGA
>CAJXLH010000017.1 GCA_913055925.1 uncultured Maritalea sp.
TTTCCATATTGTCGGCCGCGTCTTTGTCGATCAGCGGACCAACCAACGCGTCTGACGTTAGTGGGTTGCCAATGGATACGCCTTGATAGGCCTTTTTAAGCTGTGGTACGAGCTTGTCGTAAACATCAGCATGCACAAACAAACGACGTGTTGTGGTGCAACGCTGGCCGGCTGTGCCCATGGCCCCAAATGCAATCGCCCGGACCGCCATGTCCAAATCTGCAGACGGGCAAACGATACCCGCATTGTTGCCACCGAGCTCAAGAATTGAACGAGCAAAGCGTTTTGCCAAACGCGGACCAACTTCACGACCCATGCGGGTTGAACCTGTAGCTGACACAAGTGCGACCTTGTTGTGATCAACCATCACTTCGCCGCCTTCGCGCTCAGCAACAAAGATTGTCGCAAGACCTTCCGGGGCATCGCCGAACTTTGCCAACGCACGTTCCATGATCGCCTGACACGCCATGGCTGTAAGCGGTGTTTTTTCTGATGGCTTCCAGATGGTCGCGTTACCGCAGACAAGAGCCAAAGCCGCATTCCACGACCAAACAGCAACCGGGAAGTTGAACGCTGAAATGATGCCAACAACGCCAAGCGGGTGCCATGTTTCCATCATGCGGTGCTCAGAGCGTTCTGTGGCGATGGTAAGACCGTAAAGTTGGCGGGAAAGACCAACAGCAAAATCGCAGATGTCGATCATTTCTTGGACTTCGCCCAAACCCTCAGACGGGATTTTGCCAGCTTCGATGCTCACCAAACGGCCAAGCTCTTCTTTGTTGGCGCGCAACTCTTCACCCAACAAGCGCACCAACTCGCCGCGACGCGGCGCTGGCACTTTGCGCCAAGCTTTAAAGGCTTCGTGCGCTTTATCAATCTGCGCCGAAATCTCAGCCGTTGAAGCGGTTTGAACATTGGCGATGTTTTCGCCAGTTGTTGGCGTGCGGACGGCTAGGTCCCCGCCTTCAAGCGCCGCTGCGTCAACCCCAAGTTTGGTCAACAGCTCATGTGTTTGATCTTTAACGCTCATGGAAAAGCTCCAAATTTTTGCCGCGATATTGTCTCGCGACGATATTAAAACGGAAACGACCGTGCAACGTTTTCATGGTGGGGCATTTGAACATCACACGGTCTTTTAAATTCGTATTTCTCATGATAAAGCAATGAAAAACGCCCAAGAAGCGAGTTTTTTGCATAAATTGATGAGGAAAACTAATGAACACCGGTCGACGCCATTTTCCATCCATCAACACGCTAAGCACATTTGAGTGCGCGGCGCGGCATCTCAATTTCACCCGGGCGGCGGAAGAGTTAAACCTCACTCAAAGCGCTATTTCACGCCAAATACGCGATCTTGAATTGCAATTGGGCGTAACGCTTTTTGAGCGGATAAGAAAACGGGTCGTACTAACTGATGCGGGCGCGCGGTTTTTGGTGGATGCGCGCTATTTGATTGAGCAAACCGAAGGGCTTGTCTATCGCACAATGGCGTCTGCAAAGGCAGATGCGACCTTGTCTGTCGCCACACTGCCTACCTTTGGGTCGCACTGGTTGGCGCCGCGCCTGCCGCAATTTTTGGAAATGCACCCAAAACTTGCTGTGAATATTGAAAGCCGCTGGACGCCATTTTCGCTGCAAGAGCAGTTTTTTGACATTGCGGTGCATTTCGGACGACCAATTTGGGCTGGGGCGTCGTGCCAACATTTGTGTGTAGAACAAATGCTGCCGGTGGCCGCGCCGGGCCTGATTGAGCGGCACAAAATTGAAAGCGCGCACAAGCTTGATGCTGCACCACTTTTGCATTTGCAAACCCGCCCTGCGGCGTGGCGTGATTGGTTTGAACAAAACCAAATTGAGATGAGCGACCCTTTTAGTGGCCACCGTTTCGATCAGTTTTCAATGATTATTGAGGCTTGCGTGGCAGGTCTGGGCGTCGGACTTTTGCCGCTCTATTTGATCGAGCCACAAATTGCCAATGAACGATTGCAGATTATCGATGACCGCCCGCTGCAAACCGAAGACAGCTATTTTATCGCCATCCCCGATGATAAGGCGGAAAAGCTTGGTGTGATTGAATTTGCGAAGTGGCTGAAGAGCCAGATTGGTCAGCGCGCATGACGCGCCGACCTTAGCGCTCACACACTAATCTCAATCGAAATAAATCTCGTTGTCGCCGAGATAAACATTGGTGGCTTGGCAAATATCGATGGAAATTGGCTCATCCATCACTTCAGATCCATCTGCACCTAGCCAGCCGACCTGAAAGAGCTGATCGCACGCCCCTGTTTGCGCGAAAAACTCGGCGTTTACGGTTTGGCCCGGCGTCATTTGTTCGCCGAGCCAATTGGTGCTCCAGCCATTGCCATCATTTGTGTAAAACCCAACCACAACATTACCCTCAGTCATATTGTGCAGGGTAAACGCCCCTCCTGCGCCTGATTGAGCCATTGCACTATTGGCAAATAGCGCCCCGAGCATCAGACCCATTGCAGCGATTAGCCGAATTGTCTTGTTCATGCTTGTTCCTCCCTAAGCCAGAAGAGAGTACGCAAAAACAACTATTCTCACAAGCCCCTGAAAAATGTGCGTTTTTTGACCAAATGGTCCAGTGACAGCGGCTTAGCGGCGGTTCAAGTGTTTTTCCATCACCACATAGGTTGGGGCGTCGAACCCTTTATGTGTGCCATGGCCGACAAGCTGGAATCCGCATTTTTGAAATGCGGTTTGATTTTCAATCAGTTCAATGCGGGTGAACAGTTTGAGCCGTGATAAATTGTGCTGCTTTGCCACTTGTTCGGCAAAGGACAGCAGGTGCTTTCCAACACCCTTGCCTTGAACGGCGTTGGCAACAGCCAGCTTGCCCACATAAAGATGATCAATTTCTGGTTTCGCAAAAAGACACCCCAATATGCGTTCGCCGTCTTTTGCGAGTATCAGCGTTTCTTCGTCGGCCTTGGCCTTCAACCCGTCAACGTTCAAGCGATGCATTGAGGTTGGCGGATTAACGCGTTGATCCATATAGGCATAGGCCTGGGTCAAAAGCGTGTGAAGCCGTTTCCACTCATCGAAGTTCGGCGGCGCAATGCCCACTGTCAGTTTAGACATTTGAGGTGCCGTGATTTGAAAACCACGCGATGAGTTCGGCGCTGTTTTTGACCCCAATCGCTTTCATGGTGCGTGCCCGATGCGCTTCGATGGTGCGCTTGGACAATCCAAGTTCTTTGGCGATGGATTGGTTGGTTTTACCTTGCGCCACCAACGCGATGATTTGTTTTTGGCGATCCGTCAGCACTTCGGCGCTGGCGCGCAGGGGCCGGTTTAAAGGCTCGAAGCAATAAATGGCGCGCGCAAAAGGGTCACCCTCGCTCATGGAACGGCCACGAACTTTGCACCAAAACTCGCTATTGTCTGCCCGCCGCATGATGCGTTCATCATAATAGGTTACGCCGCCCGCGAAATTGGACTTCCACATTTCGCCAGTACGGACAAAATCATTGAAGTTGGGGTACAGTAAATGAAAGCTCGTATTCGCCAGCTCGTCCGGCGAATAGCCAAATTGAGCCGCAAATTCGCCATTGCATTCCTTGATGATCCGATGCTCAGCAATAACCAGCGGCACAGGCATTTCTGCTAGTGAGAATTGGAGATTTAGCGCGGATGGTGATGCATGATCAACTGAAGTCATTGCGTATAAATACGACTAAACAAACCCAAGTGACAAGCCTTACCTTTTCGCTCGATTAACGGGTTGGACCCATTGGGAGCGCATCAATATGAGCATTCAAGATATCGTCATCCTTAGCGCAAAGCGCACGGCCATTGGCACATTGACCGGCAGCTTGTCGGGTTTTAGCGCGGCGGAATTGGGCACAATTGCCGTTGAAGCCAGCCTTGAAAGCGCTGGTGTTTCGGAGAGCCAAATTGATGAAGTGCTAATGGGACAGGTGCTCACCGGTGGCGCGGGCATGAACCCAGCGCGCCAGGCGGCCCGCAATGCCGGATTGCCAGATGCCACACCCGCCGCCACCATCAATCAGGTTTGCGGTTCTGGTATGCGCGCGCTAATGCTCGGCACCCAGCAAATTCAAACAAATGTCGCGCAATATGTTGTTGCAGGCGGTCAAGAAAGCATGACCAACGCACCCCATGTGGCACCTTTGCGCCAGGGCAAAAAAGCCGGCGATATCGGTTTTATCGACTCCATGATGTTTGATGCCCTAACAGATGCGTTTTTTGGTTATCCGATGGGCACAACCGCCGAGAATGTGGCCAAAAAGTTTGAGATTAGCCGTGAAGCGCAGGACGAATTTTCGCTTGCCTCTCACCAAAAGGCAATCGAAGCACGGGATAGCGGTTTCTTTGAAGAAGAGATCGTGCCCATCACGATTAAAACCCGTAAAACCGAGTTTACATTTGATGCGGATGAAGGGGTGCGTGGCGATACGACCATAGAAAAAATGGCGCGTCTGCGCCCAACCTTTGATGAAGCGGGAAGCGTTACCGCAGCAAATGCGTCGGGCATCAATGATGGCGCTGCGGCACTGGTTTTGGCGAACAAACAGGTCGCAGACGGTGATGGCTATGAAGCACTTGCTCATATCCGCGCTTATGCCCATACAGGTCTTGATCCTGCCTTTATGGGCCTTGGCCCAATCTCCGCGACACAATTGGTCGCCAAGCGCGCAGGCTGGGACTTGTCGCAGGTGGACCTTTTTGAGTTCAATGAAGCATTTGCCGCGCAGAGCTTAGCGGTGGTTGATCAGCTACAAATCGATCCGGCAAAGGTCAATGTGAATGGTGGCGCCATCGCCTTGGGGCACCCAGTGGGCATGTCGGGCGCACGGGTTGTGGGCACCTTGGTCAATGCGCTGCGCAAACGCGGCGGTGGCAAAGGCATCGCCAGCTTGTGCATTGGCGGCGGCATGGGTATTGCTATGGCCATAGAAGCGTAAACGCTCAGGGTAGGGGAAAATGGATAATCCAGTTTTGTGGACACCGTCAAAAGAACGGATTGAAGCCAGCAATCTTTATCGATTTATCGATAAGACAGGCGACGCGCATGGCGTGGCGCCGACCGATTATGATGGCTTCTTAAAGTGGTCGATAGAAAAACCCGACGCGTTTTACGCCGCACTTTGGGATGAGTTGGGCATAATTGGCGAGCGCGGGAACGCTGCTGTCGCTAATGCTGATGATATTCGTCGGGTTCAGTTTTTCCCTGAAGCGAAGCTCAACTATGCAGAGAACGCGCTTAAAGAACCAGACAGTCGCCCAGCCATCATTGCGCACCGTGATGATGGAACACGTCGCTGTGTTTCTCGTCGCGAACTATATGAATTGGTGGCTAAAACGGCCGCTGGCTTAAAAGCCGCAGGCGTCGGTGTCGGTGACCGTGTGGGTGCGATTGTAACCAACGATATTGAAGCGATTACGTGTTATTTGGCCACATCGGCTGTGGGTGCAATATGGGCGTCATGCTCCCCTGATTTCGGGCCAGCGGGTGCAACTGACCGACTGGCACAAATCGACCCTAAAGTATTGATAGCGGTGCCGCATTATTCTTACGCGGGCAAACATATCGATGTTTCCCCATCCATCAATGCGGTGCTTGATGCCGCCAATATCAAAAAGCTCATTTTGACCGAGCGTCCGGAGGCCGACGTTTCTTTTGCCAGTGAATATGAGGTTTTTGCGGACTGGACCGAAAATTACGCGGGACAGGAACTGCAATTTGAGCGATTGCCGCTTGATGCACCGATGGCAATTTTGTTTTCATCTGGCACCACCGGTAAACCCAAATGCATCATGCACAAGGGCGGTGGTTTGCTGATCAAGCACCTCACCGAAATTGTGATGCACACGGACATCAAACCGGGGGACAAGTTTTTCTATTACACCACCTGCGGGTGGATGATGTGGAACTGGCTCGTTTCGGGTTTGGCTGCAGGCGCAACATTGGTCACGTTTGACGGCAACCCGTTCTATCCAAAACCAAAGCGCCTGATCGATTTGATCGATGATGAGCAGCTCAATATTTTCGGCACTTCAGCCAAATATATTGATGCGCTGAGCAACTTTGAGGTGAAGCCGGGTGAAAGCCATGAGCTTTCAAGCCTGAAAACTGTGCTTTCAACGGGCTCACCATTGCTGCCGGAAAGCTTTGACTATGTCTATGAAAGCTGGAAACAGGATTTAGCGCTTGCGTCCATTTCGGGTGGCACCGACATTTGCGGCTGCTTTATGGGCGGCGTACCGATCAAGCCAGTTGTGAAGTCCGAACTTCAGGGTGCGCAGCTTGGTATGGATCTGGATACGCTGGATGATGAGGGCAATTCTGTTGCAGGTGTGCCCGGCGAATTTGTTTGTAAAAACGCCCACCCATCTATGCCGGTTGGCTTTTGGGGCGATGAAGGTGGCGCACGCTACAAAGCGGCCTATTTTGAGCGGTTTGACAATATGTGGGCCCATGGCGATTTTGTCGAAAAGCGCCCGAATGGCGGATATGTTATCCATGGTCGCTCGGATGCAACTTTGAACCCAGGCGGCGTGCGCATCGGCACAGCGGAGATCTACCGACAGGTTGAAACGATTTCCGAGATTGAAGAAGCGATTGCCGTCGGGCAGGACTGGCAAGGCGATCAGCGTGTGATTTTGTTCGTTCGGACCAAAGATGATGCGCCTTTGGGCGACGATTTGATCAAGCAAATCAAAACCCGCATTCGCACGGGTGCAACGCCGCGCCATGTGCCGGCGAAGGTCATCAAAGTGGACGACATTCCGCGCACGCGTTCTGGCAAAATCTCAGAAATTGCTGTGCGTGATGTGATCCATGGCCGCGCGATCAAAAATACAACCGCGCTGGCCAATGCTGAATGTCTTGAAGGCTATAAGGAGTTGGCCGAGCTGAAAAGCTAGGCCATTTCCTTAAACGACAGCAATCTCGCGTGAGCGTTCAGAAAGCACTTCGGGACCGTTCGCGCGCAGATAAACGATCTCTTCCAAACGCACGCCAAATTCTTGCGGCAGGTAGATGCCTGGCTCGATGGAAAAGACCATGCCTTCATCCAGAACCACATCTGAAGTGGCGGTGATGTATGGCGGCTCGTGAATTTCAATGCCCAAACCATGGCCTGTGCGGTGCGTGAAAAATTCGCCATATCCCGCTTCGGTGATCACGTTGCGTGCTGCTGCATCAACCTCTGACGCTTTGACGCCGGGCTTTGCCGTTGCCAAAGCCGCTTGAACAGCTTTTTCGACAATGCCGTGAATTTTTTTGTGCTTAGCTGTTGGCTCGCCGATTGAAACCATACGCGTAATGTCGCTTGGATAGCCTTCTTTTGTGCCGCCCAGATCAACAACGATCAAATCACCATCTTTAAGCACACGGTCGCTTGTGTGGTGGTGCGGGAACGCACCATTTTCGCTTGCGCCGACAATATCAAAAATCGGCGTCGCGCCTTCTGCAATGAAGAAGTTCTTGATGGCTTCGGCAACCTCATGTTCCGTGGCGCCAGCACGAATGGTCTTTGCGGCCACTTCTTGCGCGCGATCAGCAAGAAGCGCATTCATTTTGAGCTTTTCAAACTCTTCTTCTGACTTGCGGACGCGCAATGCACCAATGGTCGGCTCGGTGAAGCAATGAGTTGCTTGCGGCATTTCTTGAAGCAACGCCAAAGCGATATCAGCACGCATGGTTTCATCAAGTGAAACCTTGTTGATTTCAGGCGCGACTTTAGAAAGCGCAGCTTTCAGAGCCGCAGTTGGGCCCTCGGCATCTGCCCATTTGAAAAACTCAATATCGGTATGCGCCCGCACCGCATCTGCATTTAATGCAGGCATCACAAATGCTTCATGCTTTGCACCAATCAGTAGCAGGCACATGCGTTCGTCCGGATAAGGGGTATAGTCAAGCAAATATTGGATGTGTGAACTTGGACCTAGCGCCACAAGCTCGATATTTTCAGATTTCATTTGCGCGCGCAGCGCCGCAAGACGTGCTTGAGTGTTTACACCCATGATTTCCCCCAAAGCCTTCACCCTCATTCTAAACGGGGTGTAAGTAAAATTTTTTTGATAAAATCAATATTTTTTGGCAACTTGTCAAATGAAAAGGCGGTCCGTGAACCGCCTTTCATCTAATTTCGTCCGTAACTGGTCCTTTAGCGGGCGACACAATCCATGTTTGGCGTGTTGCCACCACGTACCACCAACTGCTCATTGGAAATAGACGCGCTTGTGCGGCCCCAAATATTTTGACTGCGACCGGCCACTTCGGCACGAACAACTGCAAACTGCCCGTCGATGATGGCCAGACCATGATTTGGCGCGATCAAGGCGTAGGCTGTGCGGCCACCACATTGATAGGTTTTCACAAATGCATCTTGGTCAGCGCGGGCCATATTGGCGTTGACGGAGAATTGCACGTCACTATTAGGCGACGCGAGACGCGCCACACAGCCGCCATTGCGCTTTCGGATTTCCCATGATTGGCCGGATTGCGCTGTGACAGACAGGCGGGCACCGGGCGGAATTTCGCGGACGCGCTGACGTTGACCATTTGATGTGATTTCAAACAGATCAAGCACGTCGCCGCCTCTGTTCACAAAGGACGACCGTACGCGATCTTGGCCGGTTGGTGTAGGCACTTCTGTTTGGGTGCACAAGAAGTTTGGATTGCTTTGATAAGCTTCCAATGCGCGTTTTGCGCCCACATTACCGCCTTCGATTTCCACTTTAAACTGGCCGTTGCTGCGTTCTGAGATCGCACCAAAAATATCAAGGAATGTGTTGAGCACTTCCTCTTCGCGTGTTGGCTGATCTGGGGTTACAGGATCTGGCTCCGGCTCAGGGATGTAAGGTTTACATGCGGCCACAAAATTGCGGACCGGACCGGCGCTCCCTTTGAGCGAATAGGTCGCCATGCGTTCGCCATCTATGACAATGTGCACGATATTGCCTGCAGCTAGACTGCCCCAAAACGGATCGGACATTTCTGCTTTTGAGATTGGCAAAGTACCCCACTCGATGCCCGGTACGTTACGCGTGCGGGCAAACATGGTGCCTTGATTGCCAACCGTATCCCAGAACACATCAAGATCAGTGAACTGGCTCATGCCAATTGGCGCTGAAGCGAACATAATCTCGGCAAAACCTTCACCCGGTACGCAACGCGCTTCCAAGCCAATGCGGTCAGTCGACACGTCACCAAAAATCAAGCGATGCTGGCCATTGCTCATGCGCGACTTGCTCCATTTAAGGCTCGCGTCGCCCGTGACATCGCCGATAACGCTCGGTCCATTGAAACGTTGGTTACAAGCGCGGACAAACTCACGCACTGGACCTGCAGAGCCTTTTAGCGACAAGCGTAAACGGTGGACATCATCTGCGATGAGGGTGTGAGCACTACCTGCAATCAAACCGTTCCAAAGTCCGTTGCTGGTGCTCAATGTGAACCGCGGCGCAGCATTATCAGGACCGCCAGGCGCGCGGCCGATGATGGCACTTTGATTACCTTTGTAGCGACCCGCCCACATTTCTAAATCCACACGACCCGAAAGCTGCGCGCGATTAGGGAAGCCTGTGATGTAAATATCCGCTTCACGCGAACCTGGGTCACACACGGCGACAAAACCCGCTGCGCGATTGTTGCTGGCAAAACGGATTTGTGCCTGGTCGTCGGCGCTGCGCGGGGCGGTGAACCGCCAAGTAAAGCCAGTGCTTAAGCTGGTGTCGGTGACATATTGCGGTTTTGGCGTCAGGGTGACGTCGAAGTTTTCCGCGCAAATGTCTCGTTTAACGCTGGCTGTCGCGCCGGATGCAAATTCGACCTTGATGTCCGCTTCACACTCAAATGCGCCAGCGCCAACCGCTAGACGGGTGCGTACACCTTTTGTAATCCAACGCAGGATCGGCACGCGCCGACCATCTACACGCACAATTGTAATCCGATCGTCTGACACGGTGGTACGTACGGTAAAGACCTCGAAATACTCGCGGTCCGGCTCCATATCCAAAACAACTTCATTGTTGTTCGCGCATAGATCTACTTGTTTGTTGAAGGTTTTGCCGTTCGACAATAGGGCTTCCAACTGGCGGGAGCATTTATACCCAGATGGACCACGACGGAGCGTAAACTCGACCCGATTTGAATCCATAAAAGCGGTATAGCTTTGCGGCTTACCATCCAACGCGAGCGATAAAATCCGCACCTCAGAATCAGCAGACACGATAGAGATTTGCTTTTGAGACGCGCCGCTACCTGTATCTTCAAAGCTCACATCGATCTGCCAAACGCTCTCACACAAATCGAATTGTTTGCGCAAGAAGCGGCCATTTTTGGCAATGACCGAAATGGTGTATTTGCAACGGAAGCTGCTCACTTCATCGCGAATCTCAACAAAGGTATAGCCCTGTTGGCTTGAGATGATGTTGGCCTCGCGCCCATCAACAAACACCGTTTTAAGCACCGTGTCTGACGGTGATGTGCGGATGGTCAAAACGCGGGTGGAAAGCTGCGCAAAGGCTGAAGCGCCAAGGGCAAAAAGGATAAACAATGTTGCCGCTAGGCGAAAAAAGACTTTATTGGCGCGATGCATATTTTGTCCCTCAGATGTTCAGCGCCCCCCGCGCCTTATCTTCGAGTATATTCAATCGCGCCAATATGTCTAAATTATGTATGGCGACCCGCTTGGCGGGCGGGAATTACAAAATGCCCGGCAGGTTCAGGCCCTTTTCGCGCGCGCAATCTTGAGCGATTTCATAACCCGCATCTGCATGGCGCATGACGCCGGTGGCCGGGTCGTTCCACAGAACACGCTCAAGACGTTTCGCCGCTTCTGGCGTGCCATCTGCCACAATCACCACACCTGCATGTTGCGAGTAGCCCATGCCAACGCCGCCGCCATGGTGAAGGGACACCCAAGTGGCACCGGAGGCGGTGTTTAAAAGCGCGTTGAGCAAAGGCCAATCTGATACGGCATCTGACCCGTCTTTCATGGCTTCTGTTTCGCGGTTTGGCGAGGCAACAGAACCGCTGTCCAAATGGTCGCGCCCAATAACCACTGGCGCTTCCAATTCGCCATTGGCGACCATTTCATTAAACGCCATACCGAGGCGATGTCGGTCGCCCAAACCGACCCAGCAGATCCGCGCCGGAAGCCCTTGGAACGCAATGCGTTCGCGCGCCATATCGAGCCAGTTGTGCAAATGCTTGTTGTCTGGCAGCAGCTCTTTGACCTTTTGGTCCGTCTTATAAATATCTTCCGGGTTACCCGATAGCGCTGCCCAACGGAACGGGCCTACACCCTGACAGAAAAGCGGGCGAATATAAGCGGGCACAAAGCCTGGGAAATCAAACGCGTTTTCCAAACCCTCATCTTTTGCGACCTGACGAATATTGTTGCCGTAGTCAACCGTTGGGATGCCCCTCTGATGGAAATCGAGCATGGCTTGCACTTGCACTTTCATTGAAGCGCGCGCTTCTTTTTCCACTAGCTTGGGATCGCTCTCGCGCTTTTCGCGCCAGTCCGCCATCGACCAACCGACGGGCAAATAGCCATTGATCGGATCGTGGGCCGAGGTCTGGTCCGTCACAATATCGGGGCGCACATTGCGTTTGACCAATTCAGGGAAAACATCCGCCGCGTTGCCCAACAGGCCAACCGACTTGGCTTCACCTGCCTTGGTCCAGCGCGCAATCATATCGAGCGCTTCATCAAGACTTTCGGTTTTCTCGTCGATATAGCGAGTGCGCAGGCGGAAATCGATGCTGTCAGGGTTACATTCGACCGCAAGGCATGACGCACCTGCCATCACGGCGGCAAGCGGCTGTGCGCCGCCCATACCGCCAAGGCCCCCGGTCAAAATCCATTTGCCCGTGAGGTCGCCGCCATAGTGCTGGCGTCCGGCTTCCGCAAACGTTTCATAGGTGCCCTGCACGATGCCTTGGGAGCCGATATAGATCCACGACCCTGCGGTCATTTGGCCGTACATGGCCAAGCCCTTTTTATCGAGCTCGTTAAAGTGATCCCAATTGGCCCATTCCGGCACAAGGTTGGAGTTGGCGATCAGCACCCGTGGCGCATCCGCATGGGTGCGGAACACACCAACCGGCTTGCCGGATTGAACGAGCAGTGTTTCGTCGGTCTTAAGGGTCTTGAGCGTATCGACGATTTTATCGAAATCGCGCCAAGTACGGGCCGCGCGGCCAATGCCGCCATAGACCACCAATTCATGGGGATTTTCCGCCACGTCTGGATCGAGATTATTCATCATCATGCGCATCGGCGCTTCAGTGGTCCAATCACCACAAATGAGGTCTGGGCCGATTGGTGAGCGCACAGTGCGGGCGTTTTTGCGTGGATTATCTGTCATCTTGTCCTCCCTCGAGCATATCTTTTTTGAGTTGAGATCATTCGGGATGCTCTCGTTGTTTGTTTGCGCGTGTCTTTGCCCCAAAACCGGAACCACTTTTGGGAGACACGCTGGATGCACTCGGCTTACGCGGCGCAATATTCGGTCATCATTGTCAGTAGTTGTTTTAGAACTGGCCGCAATTTCGCGGCCTTTTCTGCATCCAATTCCCAAGGCGCACTTTCTGTTTTCAGATAAGCGGATTGCGCCGTTTCCATTTGAAATGCTTGGACGCCATTATCGCGATCTGCATAGTGCCGCGTGGTCCAGCCGCCTTTAAAGCGGCCATTGAGAACGGTTGAAAACACTGAATTTTCGCAGATCTGTTGCGCCTTAATTTCAATCTGATTGGCGCATGTGGTGCCGTTGTTTGTGCCAAGGTTGAGATCGGGCAACGTGCCGTCAAAAAGAAAAGGCAGAACCGAACGGATTGAGTGGCAATCATAAAGCACCACATCACGGTGCTTATCTTTCAGCCGTGTGATTTGATCGCGGATTGCTTGGTGATAGGGCGCGTGAAAAGTTTGCCGACGACGTTCGATTTCTTGCTGGTCGGGTTCCGACCCATCTTTATAAATCGGTTCACCTTCAAAATCTGTCGTTGGACACAATGTGGTTGTATTTTGCCCGGGGTAAAGCGAAACGCCTTTTGGATCACGATTTGCGTCGATCACATAGCGTGAGAAGTTTGCTTTGATGATGGTTACATTGTCCAAAAGGCCATCATAGAGTTGATCGATATGCCAATCAGTATCGACCAAAGCGCGCCCGCGTTCGTTTAAACCGTCCCAAATCTCAGGGGGCACATAGGTGCCAGTGTGCGGCATCCCAAGGACGATCGGGCCGTTGCCGGCGATGATCTCAACCGGCTGCATCAGTTCAGCTCCAACGCCACCGCGGCATCAACGAGAAGATCGTTTTTCAAGATGTATGCCCCTGCTTCAACCAATTCTGGCGAGAGGTAGCGGTCTTCTTCAAGTGACGGGATGTGCTGGCGCAACGTGGCAATTGTTTTTTCAAGGATCGGCGATGTTTTAAGCGGGCCACGCAGTTCAACCCCTTGCGCGGCGCTGAGCAATTCGATGCCCAGAATGTGCGAGAGGTTGGTGTTCATTTCCAACAAGCGCCGCGCCGCATGGCAAGCCATAGAGACGTGGTCTTCTTGGTTGGCGCTGGTTGGGGTGGAATCGACCGAGCACGGCGAAGCTTTTTGCTTGTTCTCAGACATCAACGCAGCAGATGTCACCTCAGCAATCATAAAGCCAGAATTAAGACCGGGGTTCGGTGTGAGAAACGCCGGTAAGCCAAATGAAAGCGCCGGATCGACAAGCAATGCGATGCGGCGTTGCGCGATGGCGCCGATTTCAGCTAGGGCCAATGCGATTTGATCAGCTGCAAAAGCGACAGGTTCTGCATGGAAATTGCCGCCAGAGATGATGTCATCATTATCGACGATCAGCGGATTATCAGTGACCGCATTTGCTTCGATGAGCAGGGTGTTTGCGGCTTGGCGCAGAATATCGATACAGGCGCCCATCACCTGCGGTTGGCAACGCAAGCAGTATGGATCTTGCACGCGCTCATCATCTTCGCGATGGCTTTCGCGAATTTCAGAATTAGCGAGTAATTGGCGCAGGGTCGCGGCGGCATCGATTTGCCCGGGCTGTCCGCGCAAAGTTTGAATTTCTTCTCGGAACGGCGCATGAGAACCCATTGCGGCATCGGTGGACAAAGCGCCGGTGACGAGCGCAGACTTTGCCAAGCCCCATGCATCGAAAAGCCCCGCAAGCGCCAGAGCGGTTGATGTTTGTGTCCCATTAATCATCGCGAGGCCTTCTTTCGGTCCCAAAATGATGGGCGTGAGACCCGCGCGTTCCAGCGCGGCGCGACCTGAAAGCCGTTCGCCTTCATAATAGGCTTCGCCCTCACCGATCATCACGGCGGTCAAATGGGCGAGTGGCGCGAGATCGCCTGATGCGCCAACAGAGCCTTGCCCGGGAATAACTGGCACCACGCCTTTAGCCAGCATCTGCTGCAACAGATCAACGGTTTCCCACTTTGTGCCAGACGCGCCGCGACCGAGCGACAAAAGCTTCAAGGTCATGATCAAACGCACAACATTTTCGCTCAAGGGATCACCAACGCCTGAGGCGTGCGACAAGATCAAATTGCGCTGCAAAGTGGAGGTATCCTCTGGCGCGATGCGTGTTTTGGCGAGTTTGCCAAAGCCGGTGTTCACACCGTAAACCGCACTATCGCCAGCCGCCGCGTTTTCGATCACAGCCGCCGCTTTTTCGATTTTTGGGCGGGCGCTATCCACCAATCGGGCCGGCGTGCCGTGCCGATAAATAGTTTCAAGCTCGACGAGCGTTGCCTTGCCGGGTGTGAAGATGATCTTGGTTTGGTCAATCACGAATGTTTCCCCCATGGATCGACATTTCGATTGGGTTGAACCCAATTCTGTAAGTAAGTTCTGCGGGGTGTTGAACGCGCCAAACGGCCAGATCAGCTTGTTTGCCAGCTGTTATTGAGCCTTTTTGGCTGTCTAATCCCAGAGCTTTTGCAGCGTTCAAAGTAACACCCCGCAGTGCTTCTTCCGGGGTGAGCCGGAAGAGTGTCGCCGCCATATTCATGGCGAGGAGCAAAGAGGTCATGGGCGAAGAGCCGGGGTTGCTGTCGGTCGCAACGGCCATGCGCACATTATGTTTTCGAAATAGATCAATTGGCGGCATTTGCGTTTCGCGCAGCGTATAGAACGCGCCGGGCAGCACAACGGCAACAGTGTCCGCTTTCGCCATCGCTTTCACACCATCTTCATCAAGATATTCAAGATGATCTGCAGACAGCGCACCATATTCCGCCGCAAGTTTCGCGCCACCAAGATTGCTGAGCTGTTCGGCATGAAGCTTAATCGGCAAGCCAAGGGATTTTGCCGCGTCAAAAACAATGCTCATTTGATCTGGCGAAAAGGCGATGCCTTCACAAAACCCATCAACGGCGTCAACCAACCCTTCGCTTGCAAGGGCGGGCAACATGTCATTTGCGACATGTTGGATATATGCATCTGCGTCGCCATTAAACTCTGGCGGCGTTGCGTGGGCGCCCAAAAATGTTGTTTTGATGTTTACGTGGCGCAGTTCCGCGAGTTGTCGCGCGGCGCGCAACATATTGCGTTCAGCCTCCAGATTGAGACCATAACCGGACTTTATTTCAAGTGTGGTGACGCCTTCTGCAAGCAATGCATCCAAGCGCGGCAGCGCGGATTGCACGAGTTCTTCAACCGATGCGGCGCGTGTGGCGTTCATGGTGGATAAAATGCCGCCGCCTGCACGCGCAACCTCTTCATAAGAGGCGCCTTCTAGCCGCATTTCAAATTCGTTCGCGCGGTTACCGCCGTAAACAAGGTGGGTATGGCAATCAATGAGCCCAGGGGTAACGAGTGCGCCTTTAAGATCGCGTTGATCCCACGCCGAAATACCTTCAGGCAATTGGTCTGCAATGCCAACCCACGCAATCTTGTCGCCTTCAATGGCGATGGCCCCATTTTCGATAAGCCCACCGTACCGTTCACCCTCGCTCATTGGCGCGATGGTGATGTTGGTCAAAACATATTTCTGAGAAGTCGACATTTTGCTTCTTATTGCTTCTTGAGGCTAGAAATTGGCAATTGCGCGCTTGTTCAGCGTTCAAATATGTATATGCTTATTTTTATTATGTCCATACATATTAGGATTTGGAGTTTCTCGTGGCTCAACTGATTTTTGCATCGAACGCACTTTTGGCGGACGGCTGGGCGCAGGATGTTCGGGTCACGATTGATGACGGGACGATCACCGCAATTACACCAAACAGCACGCGCCAATCAACAGATTTGAATTTGGATGATCAGCTTTTGCTGCCAGCGGTGGCCAATTTGCATAGCCACACATTCCAGCGCGCGATGGCGGGCTTGTCAGAAAAACGAGGCAGTTCAAACGATAGTTTTTGGACTTGGCGCGAGGTGATGTACCGCTTTCTCGACCACCTCTCGCCGGACGATATACACGCCATTGCCGCATATAGTTTTATGGAAATGGCGGAAGCTGGATTTTCTGCGGTTGGCGAGTTTCACTATGTGCATCATCAGCCCGGTGGAGTGCCTTACGACAATATTGCTGAAACAAGCGTCCAGATCATTGAGGCGGCAAACCAAACCGGCCTCGGACTGACCCATTTGCCAGTGCTTTACAGCTATGGCGGTGTGAACAAGGAGCCCCTTCAAGGGGGGCAATTGAGGTTCGGGAATGATTTTGACCGTTTTGCCCAAATGGTCACTACAATTGACGGGGCGTTGACGACCGCACCTGCTGATTACAAAATGGGTGTTGCGCCGCATTCTTTGCGGGCGGTGGACTTTGACCTGTTACAGCAAGTCGCCACACTGCGCCCGAACGAGCCGATCCATATCCACATTGCGGAGCAATTGCCCGAAGTGGCTGCGGTACAAGCGGCATATGGCGCGCGGCCTGTTGAATGGCTTCTCAATAATATGAAAGTCAACGAGCGGTGGTGCCTCATCCACGCCACGCACCTGACGCCAGAAGAAACGATTGGCATCGCAAAAACTGGCGCAATCGCAGGGCTTTGCCCGATTACTGAAGCCAATCTTGGTGACGGGATTTTCGACGGTGCGCGCTTTAATGAAAGTAAGGGCGCATTCGGTGTCGGCTCAGACAGTAATTTGAGAATTTCGCTCGCCGAAGAGCTGCGCACATTAGAGCATTCGCAACGTTATGCGGAACATGCGCGAACCGTACTTGCGGACAAGAACAGTTCAAACGCTGAAGGCCTGCTCACAAAGACCGCCATGGGCGGTGCAAAGGCGCTTGGCCGAAATGCCGGGCGCATTGAAGTGGGGGCGCTTGCCGATATGATGTCGATCGCGCCGTCAGACTGGCTAGGTGATGGGCTATCCCCAAGCGGCGCGCTTGACTATTGGGTATTTGCATCGCGCGTGGAAACCGTTTCTCA
>CAJXLH010000018.1 GCA_913055925.1 uncultured Maritalea sp.
TTTGAGCGTATCAAAAAGCGCCTGCAATTTGGCAACGCGATCCTCGGCTTCTTCAGTATCGCCCGCAGCCGCGAACGCGCGACCCTGCATGACAAACTCTTCGGCTTGAGCAAGGGCAGATTGCTCTTTGGCAATGGATGTTATGCTCGCTTGTAGCGTTTCCATTTCTTGCGGCAACTGAACCTGAACGCGTTCAACCGCAGCGGCGCTTTGGCCGGCGACATATGGCTTATAGACAAAGTTGTAGCCCACACCCGCAATGATGGCGACAAGCGCAATCGTCAGGAATGTTCGACCCCACTTTTTGCGCGACACGTAAAGCCGCGCGAGGCTATAGCCAATCCCTCCCGTTGGCGGGGAATAGGTGAAGCGCGCCTCATCAAGCGCGGCAACACCTTCGCGTAAAATCCTATCTGGGACGTCAATGCCTTGCTGCTGATAGACCTTTCGTAGACGTTCCATTAACGCGGTTGCGCGACCTTCTTCACCCAGTTCGCGGGCGACAAGGTTTTCGCTATGGCGCAATGTATCAACAACGTCCATCGCCAACATCACTTCATCAAGTGGCGCAGCAGATTTGGTTTTAGATTTAGTCATTCAAAAGGACCTGAACTTTGACGTCACCAGTTGGATTATTTTTTCTCTTCAAGCAGGATTGTGTTGCCTTCAGCTGCAAGCTTGGCCAAGCGCTGCTTGCCGTCTTCAACTGCATCACGAATTTCTGCAGAGTTCTTTGTGGCTTGATCGCGCATTTCGTGAATGATTGTCCGAGACTTCTCTTGGAAGTTCACAACGCTTTCAACAAGCATTTTCACAGAGTCAGCGCGAATGGTTGGGCCATAGCCAGCTTTAAGCGCTTCTTCCTGTACGGTGTCACCAATCTCAGCCAGTGTTTCAAGGCTTTTAGACATGCCTTCTTTCATTGCATTGAGCGTTTCGGTGCTCTCGTGCAAACCAAACAGGCCAGTAAACGAGGCGCTAAGCGCAGTCAGTACAGTTTCGTTTGTTGAGAAGAAAGAAATCGACTGCTGATAAACACGCTCTTTCGCGTTTGTTGTTTGCATCAAACGCGCCATGATGACTTCTGACGTGTTGTACGAAATCGTCAAGTTGTCAGAAAGGTCTTTTGCAATCTGATAGCGACGCTCTTCATTTTGCATCTCACGCAATCGCTCATCGCGCGCCATTTCCAAACGAGCGCGGTCAGCAGGTGTGCCGTCAGCAAACTCTTCAAGTTCCTTGGTCGCAGCCGCAAGCGCGTCTTTGCGCTCTTGCAAGTGCACTTCAGCTTTCTCGAACACTTCCAAAGCCATCACTTCTGATTGTTTTAGCGCGCCGCGGAAATCACGGTAGGCTTCCAAGATGGTGTGCTCACGATCGATCTGATCTTTTGTGTCAGCAGTTACTGCCAAATAAGTTTTTTGGATCTTCTCAAAACGAGTTGGAATGTCACCGCGTGTGACTTTCATCCAAACATTTGACGCACGCTCAAGCATGTCGAGTTTGCCGTCTTCGAGCTGATCAACCATGCCTTTGGCATCGTCGCGGATCGAATCGAAACCATTGGTGATGTCTTCATAGCGTTCACCAATGTTCATCGCTGAAATTTGCTCACGTACTACTTCGTTGAAGATGCTGGCTTGGTTCAATGTGCGACCAATAAGGATCACACGTGTTTCATCTAGTTCGGTGATCTGCTCTAATAGGCCCGTGATCGGGGCTTCTTCGGTATTTTCAGGCCAAAGTCCCATTTCGCGAATGGCGCCCATGGCTTTGTCCAAATATTGTAACGGCTTTTCGGTCAGTTCTGTTGACATGATGTCTTCCCCGGATTGTGGCCTAGTTTAAATTATGGTCTGTCAGCTTTTTAGCGCTAACGATTGACAGCTTGCAACCATGTTACCATGTGTTTGGGATATTGGGTCGCAAACCTATGGAGTAAAGGGCTTTTATGAAATTTGCAGGTCACTACATTATTTCAACCGACCGGAATGCGGTTTGGGAAGCCCTAAATGACACCGAAATTCTTAAAGCGTGTATTCCAGGGTGCGACCGAATTGAGTGGATTGACGACAAGAACCTTGAAGCAATCATCAAGGTCAATCTAGGATTGGTAAAGCCCAAGCTGGTTGGAGATATAACCTTGTCAAAAGTTGATCCCGCCAAAAGCTACACACTTTCCGGCCAAGGGCGCGGCGGCATTTTGGGTTTAGCCAAAGGCTTTGCCGACATTGAACTTGATGATCATCAAGATGGATCAACGCTGCAATTCACCGCCTATGGGGAACTGTCAGGCTCTGTTGAAAAAATTGGCACCAAACTGGTGTCAGGCGCGGCGCAAGGTGTCATTGATCGGTTTTTTGAGCGATTTGCAAACCAGTTTGGCGCGACGGCGACCCCGATTACAGAGTAAGCTGTTGAAAATTATTGACCTAAGTTAGGTCATTCTCCTCACATTGATATAACATCAAAGTGTGTTGCATTTGCGCGGGCAGCGGGGCATTCGTTGCGGCACAACTGCCAAGTATCAAGTGAGGGAAGAAGTTGAAAAGCATCAGGAAAATCGCATCGGCTGTTAGCATTGTTACAATGGTGGCGGGCACAACAGGCGTCGCCGAGGAGCTTGACGTCAATGATTGGCAGAGCGTCATCGATGCGGCGAAGGGCCAAGAGGTCTATTTCAACGCTTGGGGCGGTGCGCCAAACATCAATGCCTATATTGATTGGGTCGGTGCTGAGGTTTCACAAAAATATGGCGTGACCCTCAATCACGTGAAGCTTGATGATACAGCGAATGCGGTGAACCGCGTCGTCACGGAAAAGGCTGCGGGTCGCAATCAAGGCGGTTCTGTTGACCTCATTTGGATCAATGGAGAGAACTTTGCCTCAATGAAGCGGCAGGGCTTGCTGATTGCGGACAATTGGGCCGAGAAATTACCGAACTATCAGTTCGCAGACATTGAGGGTAAGCCGACCCTTACATACGACTTCACGGTGCCGGTAGAGGGGCAGGAAAGCCCTTGGGGTATGGCGCAGCTGACCTTTTATTATGATAGTGCCGTGTTGCTTGAGCCGCCAAAATCACTCGAAGCGCTTGAAGATTGGATCGCCGAAAACCCCGGCCGGTTCACCTATGCAGCGCCGCCAAATTTCATTGGCACGACGTTCCTCAAGCAGATGCTTTATGGCGTGATTGATGATCAGGATATGCTGCGTCAGCCAGCAACCGAGGAAAGCTTTGCAAAAGCAACGGCGCCACTTTGGGATTATTTAGATCGTGTGCATCCAAACCTTTGGCGAATGGGTGAGATTTTTGCCGCCGACACCACCCAACTGAAGAACCTCTTAGCAGATGGTGAGATCGACATCGCCATGACATTCAACCCAGGTGAAGCGTCGTCAGCGATCAATGCGCAGGAATTACCAGACACTGTGCGCTCGTTCGTTTTGGATTATGGTTCGATGGGCAACTCGCATTTTGTCACCATCCCATACAACGCAAATTCAAAAGCGGGGGCGATGGTCGTTGCGAACTTCCTGCTTTCGCCGCAAGCACAGGCGCGTAAGGCGGATGAAAATATATGGGGTGACCCAACTGTTCTCAATATCGCAGCGCTCAATGATGAACAAAAGGCGTTGTTTGACGCGCTAGAGCGCGGACCTGCCACATTGGCAGCGGATGAATTTGGTGCGACATTGTTGGAACCAGATTCAAGTTGGGCTGTAATGTTGGAAGAAGAATGGGCAAAACGCTACGTGCGCGCCAATTAGCCTAGCAAAAGCGAGAGCGCCAAATTGGGCACCAACACCATAAGAAAAAGCTGGGGTCTGCCATTTTGGTTGGCCCCCGTTTCTATGATCGCTGTTTTGACGCTGCCCTTACTGGCAGGGTTTGCCGGTGTGCTCTTACCCGCGTTTGGATATTTCCCGTCTCTAGGCGGCATCAGTTTTACTTTTGAATATCTATTTGCGGTGACAGAGAAGCCAGGTTTTTGGCACTCTCTGCATCTTTCCTTATGGATTGGTTTAGCGACCACATTTTTGTCGCTCGTCCTCGTTGCCGGTTTTTTCGCTGCAAACTGGGGAAGTCCAACTTTTCTGCGCATTCAAAGATTTATTTCACCACTCATGTCTGTCCCGCATGCGGCGGTGGCCTTTGGGTTGGCCTTTCTCATCGCGCCTTCGGGCTGGATAATGCGACTGTGCTCCCCTTGGGCAACAGGGTTTGATCGACCGCCAGACTGGTTGATTGTCAATGACCCGATGGGATACGCGCTGTTGCTTGGGCTTATCTTGAAAGAGGTGCCTTTTCTTTTTTTAGTCGGCCTATCTGCTTCAAGCCAAATCAATGTTGATGAGCGGCTAAAGCTTGCGCGCTCGATAGGATATGGACGCATGTGGGGGTGGATGATTACGGTCTTTCCGTCGCTTTATAAGCTGATGCGCTTGCCCGTGATTGCGGTGATCGCCTACTCGACATCAGTCGTGGACATGGCGATTATCCTTGGTCCGAATTTCCCGGCCATGTTGCCGGTGCAACTGCTGAGATGGATGAACGATCCCGAACTGGAAATGCGTTTTATCGCAGCCGCGGGCGCTGTTTGGCAGCTAGGCGCAACGCTTTTTGCGGTTTTAATCTGGTGGCTCGGTGAGAAAATCATCGGTTGCGCATTTAGACGCGCCGCAATTCACGGCAACCGCCTTGCCAAAGATGGTTGGATGCGCGGCGGCGTTTCGGGGCTGATGCTCATCTTGGTGACAATCTCCGTGTTGAGTTTTGTCATTTTGTTCCTCTGGTCGATTGCTGGTTTTTGGCGCTTCCCCAATACGCTGCCCGATCAGTTTTCGTTAATGCGCTGGATGGCAAACGCAGGCATGTTGATCGACCCAACCGCTAATGCACTGCTGATTGCCGTGCTGTCGACCGGCATTGCGTTGGTGATGTCGCTTGGCTGTTTGGAAAATGAATATCGGCACAATATCGAGTTTACGCCAGGCGCTTTGCGCGTGCTGTACCTGCCTCTTCTGGTGCCACAGATCGCTTTTCTATTCGGCATTTCCACATTGCTCGTGCGCTTTGGGTGGGACGGGCAATTGGCACCGGTTGTTTTTGCGCATTTGTTGTTTGTTTTGCCCTATGTGTTCTTGTCGGTCGCCGCGCCGTTTCGACAATTCGATTTGCGCTATCTTCGCGTCGCGGCGGCGTTAGGCGTGAACCAAAACAAAGCGTTTTTCACCGTTCGGTTGCCACTTTTGCTCAAACCGATCCTGCTGGCGACAGCGCTTGGCATGGCGGTTTCGATTGCGCAATATCTACCCACATTGATGATTGGCGCTGGACGAGTGGAAACCATTACAACTGAAGCGGTTGCTCTTGCCGCTGGCGGAGATCGCCGGTTGATCGGCATATACGCCATGGTTCAAGCGCTGCTGCCTGCAATTGGTTTTGTCGCAGCGGCGTTTGCGCCTAAATTTCTTTATCCCAACAAACGGTATTTTGCCTCATGACTGAAAGTCGATCCAAAGGGCTTGTGTTAAACAATGTCGCTATCCGCGATCATGAGCGCGAATTGTTTTGCATCGATGCAACCGTTCGTCCAGGAGAAGTATTGACGGTGATGGGGCCATCTGGCTCGGGTAAATCCACTTTACTCAATCTTGTTTCGGGGTTCTTACCGCCCGCCTTTTCTTACACGGGACGTGTGTTGCTTGATGGTGTAGACATAACCCAAGCGCCGCCCGAAGAGCGCCATGTGGGGCTAATGTTTCAAGACCCGCTATTGTTTCCGCATATGAGCGTTGAAGATAATTTGCTGTTTGCCCTGCCAAAAGACGGCGGCAAAGATGAGCGTTGTCAAAAAGTGCGCGCGGCTTTGGCTGCCGTGAACATGGAGGAATTGGGTGCCCGCGATCCAATGACTTTGTCTGGCGGGCAGCAATCGCGCATCTCGCTTATTCGCCTGTTACTATCTGAACCAAAAGCGCTTTTACTTGATGAACCTTTTTCCGCACTCGATTCTGGATTGAAGGGAAAAGTGCGCGATTTTGTCTTCTCGCAAGCACAACAACGCCAATTACCCACAATTTTAGTCACCCATGACGAAGCCGACGCTCAGCGCGCTGGCGGTAACATAATCACAATTTAAAATTTTACCATGTGGTAAAGCACATTGGTTTTGCTGCTTTTTGGTGATGTTTTTGACCGAAAGGTCAAAAACTACTTGAATTTGCCAATATTTCTGTTACCGATTGAGTTGAGCAAGCTGGCGTTTTTGCTTGCGGAGGAACTCATAAAACGCTTGAATTAAAAACATCACTTGGACGCATCGCAGCTTTTTCCGAGCTCGCGATGTTAAACCAATTGACGACGTGACAAGGGAGATATTCATGACCGTCCAGAAGAAAATTTCTACAGGCGCTAAAGCCGTACTTGGCGCAGCAACAGTTGCTGCTTTGATGTCAGGCGTAGCGCTTGCTGACCCAGCACTTATTTACGATGCTGCAGGCAAGAACGATAAGTCATTCAACGAAATGGCTTGGAACGGTGCGGAAGCATACGCGAAAAACACTGGCCAATCTTACCAAGACTTGGAAATCCAAACAGACGCGCAGCGTGAGCAAGCGCTTCGTCGTTTCGCACAGCAAGGTGCAAGCCCAATTGTTGTTCCAGGCTTCACATGGTCTGAGCCACTAAACGTTGTTGCACAAGAATTCCCAGACACGCACTTCGCGATTATCGATAGTGTTGTTGATCAACCAAACGTGCGTTCAATCTTGTTTAAAGAGCAAGAAGGTTCATACCTTGTTGGTGTCTTGGCGGCGATGAAATCAGAAACTGGCACAATTGGTTATGTGACAGCGTTTGACTTCCCATTGCTTCAAGCATTTGGTTGTGGCTACGTACAAGGTGCTAAGGCTGCAAACCCAGACATCGAAGTTCTTCAAAACTTCATCGGTACAGACTTTGCTGCATTTAACGACATCAACACTGCAGGCGAAGTTGGCCGTTCACAGCTAGAGCGTGGCGCGGACGTAATTTACGCTGCTGCTGGTGCTGCTGGTGAAGGTGCACTTCAAGCTGCAACAGATGCTGGCAAATACGGCATTGGCGTTGACAGCAACCAAAACTACTTGTTCCCAGGTAACATGCTTTCTTCAATGGTTAAGCGCGTAGACGTTGCTGTTGAAAATGCATTCACTGACGAACTAAACGGCAACTGGACATCAGGCATTCAAGTGCTTGGCCTTGCTGAAGGTGGTGTTGGTGCAGCGGTTGACGAGTACAACGATCCGCTTTTGACAGACGAGATGAAAGCAGCGTTGGCTGACTACACTGCGAAAATCAACTCTGGCGAAATCGTCGTGCACGATTACCGTTCAGACAATTCTTGCCCAGTTTCATAAACCAATTCTGGGATCGGTAACTCACAATGGTTGAGAACCAAACGCAAAACGCTCAGCAGCCGGCTTCGGCTGCTGAGCTACCTGCCGCTATTGATCTGAAGGGTGTTTCAAAGTCCTTCGGCCCTGTTCAAGCGAACAAAAACATCAACCTTACCGTTAAGCGCAATTCCATTCACGGAATTGTGGGCGAAAACGGTGCAGGTAAATCGACATTGATGTCGATTTTGTACGGATTTTATACAGCCGACGCTGGCGAGATTTTTGTCAATGGACAAAAGGTCTCGATTAAAGACTCTAGCCATGCGCTAGAGCTTGGTGTCGGCATGGTGCACCAGCACTTTATGTTGGTAGAAAACTTTACCGTGCTCGAAAACATTATTTTGGGTGCGGAAGGCGATCATCTGCTGGCGTCTAGCAAGGCTGCGGCGCGCGAGGAATTGGCGCGACTGGCCAAAGATTATGGGCTAGAAGTTGATCCAGACGCGGTGATTGAAGACTTGTCTGTTGGACAGGAGCAACGCGTTGAGATTTTGAAGGCGCTTTACCGTGGCGCCGATGTGCTGATTTTGGATGAGCCAACCGGTGTTTTGACACCGACAGAGGCCGACCAATTGTTCCGCATTCTCGAGCAACTGCGCGACGAAGGAAAAACGATTATTTTGATCACGCACAAGCTGCGTGAAATTATGGCCATCACGGATACGGTTTCTGTGATGCGTCAGGGCACGATGGTTGGCACCGTAGCAACCGAGGACACCTCTCCCGACAAGCTTGCGGAGATGATGGTTGGACGCCGCGTGCTGTTGCAAGTTGAAAAAACCGCTGCGCAACCTGGTCAGAAAGTACTTGAAGTTGAAGGACTTTCTGTCACCGATGAGATGGGCGTGCCGCGCGTCAAAAATGTGTCGTTTGATGTCCATGCTGGCGAGATTGTTGGCATTGCTGGCGTGGCTGGTAACGGCCAGTCGCAGCTTCTTGAAGCCATCTCTGGTATGTTTGAGCCGTTGCTTGGCGAAGTGCGGATCAACGGCAAGGCGATTGATTTCCACGGCGAAGGTGTTGCTGATGAAGTCCGCGAGATGGGCTTAGCGCATGTTCCCGAAGATCGTCACAAAATGGGTCTTGTGACCCAATTTGAAGAGTGGGAAAACTCGGTCCTTGGCTACGAGGATTCGGAGAAGTACGGCAAAGGCCCAATGCTCTCTTTGTCGGCAGCACGGAGTGAGGCGGAAAAGCGTATCGAAATGTTCGATATTCGCCCGCAAAATCCGCGTTTGAAGACGGCGAATTTCTCAGGCGGAAACCAGCAAAAAATCGTGCTGGCACGTGAAATGGATCGCGATCTCGACATTTTGATCGTCGGGCAACCAACACGTGGCGTCGATATTGGTGCGATTGAGTTCATTCACAAGCAGATCATACGCTTGCGCGATGAGGGTAAAGCGGTTTTGCTTGTGTCAGTGGAGCTGGATGAAATTCGCGCGCTATCTGACCGTGTCTTGGTGATGTTTGATGGCGAAATCGTCACGCAGTTGCCACCGACAGCGAGTGAAAAAGAATTCGGATTGGCCATGGCAGGCCTTGATCCGGCGGAAAACGAATAAGAGCCAGGGCTAGACCTAGCCAACGAATATTTCCGAGGGGAAGCGGAGTTAAGCAATGAGCGCAAGACAACCATTGCCAAAATGGGCGACGAACATCTTGATGCCTGCAATGAACGTGCTGTTGGCACTGTTTGTGGGCGGCCTTGCCGTTGCTGTGATCGGGGAAGACCCGATTGAAGCGATGAGAGTGCTGGCATATGGCGCATTTGGCAGCGGCTACAATCTTGGATTTACGTTGCACTACGCCACAAGTTTGACCTTCACCGGTCTAGCGGTAGCGATTGCATTCCATGCAGGACTTTTCAACATTGGCGGCGAGGGACAGGCATATGTTGCGGGCCTCGGCGCGATCATGATGGCCTTGTGGCTGGATCAAACACACTGGGTTTTTGTGCTAATCGGTGCGACCGTAGGTGCAACAACGCTTGGTGCGATTTGGGCGGCGATCCCGGGTTATTTGCAGGCAAAACGCGGCAGCCACATCGTGATCACAACGATTATGTTCAACTTCATTGCCTCGGCATTTATGAGTTACATGCTCGCCCAAGTTATCACGAACCCGGGCGCAAATGCTGAGACACGCACGATCGCAGAAACTGGCCGTATTCCGCTTCTGTCGGAATATTTCGTGTTCTTCAAACATTCACCGGTCAACATCATGTTGATCTTCGGCATCTTGGCTCTGATCGGCGTTTACATTCTTGTTTGGCGTACCAAGTTGGGCTTTAAAATCCGCACATTGGGTATGAACCCAGACGCCGCGCGCTATGCTGGTATTTCAGCTGTATCAATCATCGTAATCACGATGGCGATTGCGGGCGCGCTCGCAGGCATGATGGCGGTCAACGAAGCAGTGAGCGTACAAAAGCGACTTGTTGTTGGCTACGTGCAGGGCTTTGGCTTTATTGGCATTGCGGTGGCCTTTATGGGACGCGCGCACCCGGTCGGCATTGCGCTTGCAGCGATTTTGTTTGGCGCACTCTATCAGGGCGGCGTGGAACTAGCTTTTGTTATGCCAGCGGTGCCGAGCGAATTGGTCGTTGTTATTCAAGCGCTCGTTATTCTGTTCTCAGGCGCGATGGATCAAATGTTCAAACCAGTATTGGAGCGCGTGTTCGGGGCTTTTCGAACGCGAAGTTCTTCAACTGAGACTGAGGAGGCGTAACGATGGGTTTTGAAGATATCATTCCTCTGCTGAACTCAAGCATTCGTTTTGCCGTTCCGCTGTTGTTGGCTTGCCTCGCTGGCCTTTATTCAGAACGTTCGGGTATCGTGGACATTGGTCTCGAAGGCAAAATGCTCGGTGCAGCCTTTGCTGCGGCCGCTGTTGCAGCACTCACAGGAGATGTTTGGTTGGGCATGTTGGCCGCCATTGGCGTTTCCATTTCAATGTCGATGATCCACGCGGTCGCGTCGATCAACTTGCGCGGCAACCAAGTCATTTCGGGCGTGGCGCTCAACTTCCTCGCTTTAGGTGGTACTGTCTTCATCGGTCACTCAATCTTTAAGCGAGGTGGCACAACGCCTAACCTGGCGAAAGACGAACGTATCGGAGCGATTGAACTGCCTCTCGCGCAGGAAATTGGTCAGGTGCCGGTCATTGGTCCAATTTACGAGCAGCTGATCTCAGGCCATTCCATCATTGTTTATTTCGCATTCCTCGCCGTCCCAATTACGGCTTGGGTATTGATGAAAACACGATTTGGCTTGCGTTTGCGCGCTGTTGGTGAGAACCCGAAAGCTCTCGATACAGCGGGTATTTCAGTATTCTTGCTGCGCTATCAAGCGCTGGTCATCACAGGTATCCTTTGCGGCATTGCAGGTGCATATCTATCGACAGCCCAGGGCGCCAACTTCAGTGAAAACATGACAGCTGGTCGTGGGTTTATTGCGCTGGCCGCGCTAATCTTCGCGAAGTGGAAGCCATGGAATGCGCTTTGGACTTGTCTATTGTTTGGTGTGCTGAGCGCCGCGCAAATCCGCTTGCAAGGCGTGGAATTCCCGATCATCGGGGAAGTGCCAGTGCAGGTAATCCAAGCAGCACCGTATGTACTGACGGTTATCCTGCTTGCAGGCTTTATTGGACGGGCAGTGCCGCCTAAAGCCGTCGGACAGCCTTACGTCAAGGAGAGATAAAATGGATGCGGTAACGCAAGCTCTTTATGATGCGGCCCAAAAGGTACGCAAGCATGCACACGTGCCTTATTCCGAGTTTCCGGTTGGTGCCGCAATCCTCGCGGACGACGGAAATATCTATGCAGGTTGCAACGTTGAAAATGCCGCCTATCCGCAAGGGTCCTGTGCCGAGGCGTCTGCCATCTCTGCAATGGTGGGTGCAGGCGCGAAAAAAATTCATCGGATATTTGTGATCGGCAAAGGTGTCGATCCAGTGACGCCATGCGGCGGTTGCCGCCAACGCATTCGGGAGTTCGCAACTTCAGAAACAACAATCATCTGCACTGGCGAAGATGGCGAACCAAAAAGCTACACGATGAACGAGATTTTGCCCGATAGTTTTGGACCCGAAAGTCTTGAGGCGGTGAAATGAGTGCTGCTGCAGCGAATGCTGAAATCATTGCGGAATATGCGGGAAGTGAGCCGATCAAAGCAGCTCTTGTTTTGGGGTCGGGACTTTCTGGCATTGGCGAACTTTTAGACGACCGCGTCGAGATCTCTTACGGTGAACTTGTCGGCTTTCCAACTGGGGGCGTTTCCGGCCACGGCAAGTCTTTGCTTATTGGACAGCTGAACGGCAAACGGATTGCCATTCTCACGGGCCGTGCGCACTACTATGAAGACGGTCAGTCAGACGTGATGCGCATTCCATTGGAGACCATGAAGGCAATCGGCGTTGATACCGTTCTATTGACCAACTCTGCGGGTTCGCTGGAGGCGGATACGCCGCCAGGTGAGTTGATGATGATAGCAGACCACATCAACTACAATGGTTTGAACCCGCTAATTGGTGAGCAAACAGACGATCGCTTCGTGAATATGGTGAATGCTTATGATCCGCATTTGCGGGCGCAGGCGAAAGCGATTGCTGATGATCTGATGATCGCGCTGCATGAAGGCGTTTATGCCTGGTATTCTGGCCCGACGTTCGAAACGCCAGCTGAAATAAGAATGATTAAAGGCTTCGGCGCAAACGCGGTTGGCATGTCCACCGTTCCCGAAGCGATATTGGCCCGCTTTTTGGGGCTGCGTGTGTGGGCATGTTCGTCAGTAACGAACATGGGCGCGGGGCTTTCGGATGAAAACATCTCGCACCACCACACCAAAGAAATGGCGCTCAAGGGCGCGAAAAAACTCGAAATGTTGATCGAGAGATTGGTTGGGGAACTATGACCCTCAAAGCAGTTGAGCTTGATGCGCACAACCACAATCACAAGCGCAATCCGGGCTTTGATTTAGATTTAGGTTGGTTGCGCCAAGTGCGTATGAACCGTTCTGCGCTCGAACGCCGCGCAGGAACCATTGGCACGCGCCGTTCGGTGAAAAAACAATGGCAGGCCGCTTGGCTCTTGCGTGCCATCACGTTCATCGACCTTACGACATTGAATGGCGACGACAGTGCTGGTCGCGTTGAGCGACTATGCGCCAAAGCGCGTCAACCGGTGCGCCCTGAAATTCTAAAGGCGCTGGGTGCTGATGGGCTAAATGTCCATCCAGGCGCTGTTTGCGTCTACCATAATTTTGTCGGAACAGCGGTGAACGCGCTCAAGGGCACCGACATTCCGGTTGCCGCGGTTTCAACAGGTTTCCCTGCAGGTCTGACACCGTTTGAAACACGCATCAAGGAAGTTGAAGCGTCGGTTGCGGCGGGTGCCAAAGAGATTGATGTGGTGATTGAACGCCACCATGTGTTGAATGGTGATTGGCAAGCGCTTTACGACCAAATGAAGGCGTTCCGTGAAGCTTGCGGAGAGGCGCACCTCAAGACCATTTTGGGCACTGGTGAGCTGGCGACGCAAACCAATGTCGCAAAAGCGTCACTTGTGTGTATGTTGGCAGGTGCGGATTTTATCAAAACCTCGACGGGCAAAGAGAAGGTCAATGCAGACCTGCAAACGTCTCTTTCAATGATCCGTATGATCCGTTGGTTCCACGAAGAAACCGGCATTGAGATTGGTTACAAGCCTGCTGGCGGTATCTCAAAAGCAAAAGACGCGCTGACTTATCTTGCGTTGATTAAAGAGGAGTTGGGCAACAACTGGTTGCAACCACACCTTTTCCGCTTTGGGGCATCTAGCCTTTTGACAGACATTGAACGTCAACTCGAGCATAACGCGACGGGCCGCTATTCAGCAGACTATCGCCAACCTATGGTTTAACGGCGAGCCTTGAGGACAAATGAACATTCCTGAGATTTTTGAAAACCTAGAATATGGTCCGGCGCCGGAAGGCAATGTTGAAGCTGTTGCATGGCTAGACAGCTATGGCCGAAAGTTTGGCAGCTTTATCGATGGCGACTTCACAAAGCCTGGCAAAACTTTTTCAACAACAAACCCGGCCAATGGCCAAGAACTTGCGCAAATCACGCAAGCGACAAAGGCCGACCTTGAAAAGGCGGTAAAAGCTGCACGTAAGGCTACAGCATCTTGGCAGGCGCTTTCTGGTTTTGAACGCGCGAAGTATCTTTATGCAATTGCGCGTCAGGTGCAAAAGAACTCGCGCTTGTTCGCCGTGCTTGAAACCATGGACAACGGCAAACCGATCCGTGAAAGTCGTGATATCGACATCCCGCTTGTGGCGCGCCACTTCTATCACCATGCAGGTTGGGCTCAGCATATTGATCGTGAGTTTCCAGACCATCAGCCATACGGTGTTTGCGGCCAAGTGATCCCTTGGAATTTCCCGCTATTGATGATGGCGTGGAAAATTGCGCCGGCGCTTGCTGCTGGCAATACGGTTGTTTTGAAACCAGCTGAATTCACTTCGCTTACGGCATTGCTGTTTGCTGAGATTTGTAAAGAAGTTGGTTTGCCAAAGGGTGTGGTGAACATTGTTACAGGCGACGGCGAAGTCGGCGCTGCGATCATGGATCACAATGATATCGACAAGGTGGCCTTCACCGGATCAACTGGCGTTGGCAAAGCCATTCGAAAAGCAACTGCAGGATCGGGCAAAGGCATCTCGCTTGAGCTTGGTGGCAAATCGCCGTTCATCGTTTTTGACGATGCAGACTTGGATAGCGCTGTCGAAGGTTTGGTCGATGCGATCTGGTTCAACCAAGGTCAAGTATGTTGCGCAGGCTCACGGCTGTTGGTTCAAGAGAGCGTTGAGGAGCGTTTCATCAAAAAGCTCAAAGCGCGCATGGCAAAGCTGCGCGTGGGTGATCCGTTGGATAAGGCGATCGACATAGGGGCACTTGTGGCACCTGTTCAAGTTGAGCGCGTGACGGACCTCATGAAGCAAGGTGAGAAGGAAGGCGCGGTTAAATATCAGCCGGACGGCGATGTGCCGACCGATGGTTGTTTCCTAAAACCGACGCTGTTCACAAATGTGAGCCCGGCCAACACCATCGCCAGCGAGGAAATCTTCGGCCCAGTATTGGTGGCGATGAGCTTCCGCACACCTGACGAAGCGGTCGCGTTGGCAAACAATTCTAAATATGGCCTTGCAGCAAGCGTATGGACTGAAAATATCAATCTAGCGCTCGATATTGCACCGCGCGTGAAAGCAGGTGTGGTTTGGGTCAATTCGACTAATCAGTTCGATGCTGCTTGCGGGTTTGGCGGCTACAAGGAAAGTGGTTTTGGTCGCGAAGGCGGCAAAGAAGGCATGGCTGCCTATCTGCGCCCAACTTGGGAAACAAAGCTCAAGGCTTTGCCAGCTGCTCCAAAACAAACGGCGCCGAAACTGTTTGAAACAGACGGCATTGACCGCACAGCGAAATTTTATATCGGCGGCAAGCAAGCTCGACCTGATGGCGGATACGCACGCCCAATTAGCGGACCTGATGGAAAGCTTGTTGGCGAGGTTGGTGAAGGCAATCGCAAAGACATCCGAAATGCCGTTGAAGCGGCACGTGGTGCGCTTGGTTGGGGAACAAAAACGGCGCATTTGCGTTCGCAAATTCTCTATTATCTCGGCGAGAACCTAGACTATCGCCGAGCTGAATTTGCGGATCGGATTCGCGCCATGACAGGCGTGACAGCAAACGCCGCGAAAAGGGAAGTTGATCAATCGATTGAGCGCTTGTTTGCCTTCGCTGGGTATGCTGACAAATATGATGGCGCCGTCCACAACCCGCCAGTGCGCAACATGACGGTTGCCATGGTTGAGCCAATTGGTGTGATCGGGATCACCGCGCCAAATGAAGCGCCATTGCTCGGCGCTATTTCGTTGGTCGCGCCAGCAATCGCAATGGGTAACACGACGGTTTTGGTGCCGTCAGAAGCCGCACCGTTGGCCATGACAGACTTCTATCAAATCATGGAAACCTCTGATTTGCCGGGTGGTGTTGTGAACATCGTTACGGGTGACCGCGAAAGCCTTACGAAAACGCTTGTCGAGCATGACGGTGTTGACGCGCAACTTTACGTTGGTGATGCCACTGGCTGCAAAACGGTTGAAGAGCTTTCGATCTACAATCTTAAGCAGACCTGGACCAACAAAGCCAAGGCGATCGATTGGGGCAACAAGGAAATTTGCGAAAGCGATTATTTCTTGGCGCGCACCACTCAGATCAAAAATGTTTGGGTGCCTTACGGCGCATAATTTGGAGCAAAGCCATGGCAGATAAGGTCGAGGTGGAAAACGTCAACCATCCTGGTAAGACCGAAAGGGTGGATGCCGCCAAATACACTGCTATGCGCGATGCGATGCTGAAAGTATTGCCAAGTGACGACCCTGGCATGAAAGCTGGGGACGTTGTTGATGCGGTAAAACCTTATCTGCCCGACGCGCTTTTCCCTGGCGGAAAAACTGCGGGATGGTGGGTGAAGTGTGTTCAACTCGACTTGGAAGCCAAAAGCATAATCAAACGAGCGGACAAACCGCCTGTTCGCTTATTCAAGATTTAGCCGGAGCTAAAGATGGTATTTTTGCCGCAAGAAGTCATAGCCAAAAAACGCGATGGCAAGAAGCTCGATAAAACCGAGATCTTGTATTTTATCGCAGGGCTTAACAATGGCTCGGTGAAACATGAGCAGGCTGCGGCCTTTGCGATGGCTGTGTTCTTCCAGAATATGGATATCGAGGAACGCATTGCGCTCACTGAAGCCATGCGCGATAGCGGTGTTGTGCTAGACTGGTCAGACTTCGACGGTCCGATTTTGGACAAGCATTCCACCGGTGGTGTAGGCGACAACGTCTCGCTTATGCTGGCGCCTATCTGGGCAGCAACAGGTGCATATGTACCGATGATTTCGGGCCGTGGTCTTGGACATACGGGCGGAACACTCGATAAGTTCGACGCGATTCCCGGATACACGACGAACCCCGACAATGATCTTTTTCGCAAAGTGGTGCGAGAAGCAGGCTGTGCCATTATCGGCCAAACCGCAGACCTCGCGCCAGCGGACAAAATTATGTACGGTATTCGCGATGTGACCGCGACCGTGGAAAATGTGTCGTTGATCACGTCGTCTATTCTTTCGAAGAAACTTGCCGCAGGGCTCGATGCGCTCGTACTTGACGTGAAAGTTGGTACCGGCGCGTTCATGCGGAACGCCGAACAAGCTGATGAATTGGCTAAAAGCCTTGTCCATGTGGCGAACGGTGCAGGCGTCAAAACATCAGCACTGATTACGGACATGAATGAGCCACTGGCAAGCGCTGCGGGCAATGCTGTTGAAGTTCGAAACGCGGTTGAATTTTTGACAGGTGCACATCAAGATCAAAGGCTGCTCGATGTAACGCTTGAACTCGCCGCAAACGGTTTGGGTTTGGCAGGCATCGAAACGAACCTAGACAAAGCACGAGAAAAATGTCGCGACGCATTGGATAGCGGCGCGGCTGCTGAGCGGTTTGGTCAGATGGTTCACCTGTTGGGTGGTCCAGCTGACTTTGTTGAGGGCTTTGAAGGATATCTGCCTAAGGCGCCAATCATTCGTGATGTCTACGCAGAGCGCGAAGCAACAGTATCGGGCATTGATGCGCGCAGCGTTGGAATGGCGGTTGTTGTGCTCGGCGGCGGTCGTAAAGCGCC
>CAJXLH010000019.1 GCA_913055925.1 uncultured Maritalea sp.
CGTCAGGGCCGCGCAGACAGCGCTGGCACCGCGGTTTACGCAAAGCTTGCTGAAGAAGCTGGCCAAGACCCAATCGCAGCGTTTGGCGCTCAGTCTTATGACGCGGCATTCATGCTTGCATTGGCGTTTGAAAAGCACGGTTCAACTGACCGTGAAGGCTTGAACAAAGCACTTCGTGAAATCGCAACTGCTCCAGGTGAAGTAATCGTTCCTGGCGAGTGGGAGAAAGCGAAAAAGCTTATCGCTGAAGGCAAAGACATCAACTACGAAGGTGGTGGCGGCAGCCACGAATTCGACGAAGCTGGTGACGTTGCTGGCGTGATCGTTGAAATGAAAGCCGAAGGCGGCACATGGATTGAACTAGGCCAAGCTAAATAAGCTGACCTAACAATTCCAAAGATTGAGGCCCGGCGATTTCGTCGGGCCTTTTCTTTTGCGCGGCAGCTATTAATGTAGGCGCATGACATACGACAAAGAAACATTCCAATTCTACGCCGACAATGCAGCGCAATATGCCAATAGACGCGAGAAAATCTCTAAGACACTACCAACCTTCTTAGGCCGCTTGCAAAAAGGTGTGCGTGTGCTCGAACTGGGTTCAGGCGCCGGACTTGAAGCAGCGTACATGCTTGATCAAGGGTTCGACATTTTGGCAACCGAAGGTAATCCCGAGCTTGGCAAATATGCGCACGAACGACTTGGCGAGCGGCTAAAAATCATGCGGTTCGACCAGTTAACTGCGACCCACGAATTCGATGGAATATGGGCAAACATGTGCCTACTGCACGCGCCATGGGATGCACTCGACGAAATCATTGGCAAAATACACGGGGCATTAAAGCCGGACGGTTTGCTAATGGCGAGCTTTAAAAGCGGTAATGGTGCACAACGCGATCACTTGGACCGCTACTACAATTTGCCAACGCAGGAAGCGCTTGAGGCAAAGTTCCAAAATGCTGCGCCATGGAAAAACCTTGAGCTCACCAAAGGTGAAGGCGGCATCGGGTTTGATAATAAGCCATATGACGTTTTGTGGGTTTCTGCCCGTACATAAGAAACCTGCTGCATACATTTCGAACAGGCCAAACAAAAATGCCGCCCCTAAAGGCGGCATTTTTTTATGATTGTATCTGTGACGGGTTTAGTCGTCTGTGCGGACCCGCTCTGGGATCATACCTTGTGGCGCATAGCGCAATGCGAAGGTGATCACGAGACCCAAGACAAACACGCGCATTTGCAATGCCCGCGATTCAATGTCCGGGATCGCACCAATGCCCGCGCCTTCCGAGAGGTCGCTGATCATGCTGAAAAGCACCAACGATGCTGGCTCAGATATTGTCCAAACAATATAAATGAACACAGCGCCGAAAAGGGCACCCCAGTTGTTCCCGGCGCCACCAACAATAATCATCACCCACACAATGAATGTATGGTTGATGGGTTGGTAGCCGCTTGGATCAAGGATCTGAACATAAGTGGCCAAAATCGCACCACCAATACCCATCAAAATCGCACCAAGCACAAAGATTTCCAATTCGCGCTTGGTGACGTTTTTACCAATGGCTCCTGCCGCCACATGGTTGTCGCGGATCGCGCGCATCATGCGGCCCCAAGGCCCATTATAGGCCCGTTGAAGGAAGAAGAAGATCACAGCGATCAAGATCACGGTAACGGCCAAGAAGCCGGACCGCGCCAAGATCACAGACATGGTCGCATCATCCATGCCAGCAGCTGCAATGTCTGCTGGCAGCGGAGTCGGCCAAGGGATCGGAGACACAGTCAACGTACCGCGTGTCAGCCAGTCCATGTTTTTGATCAAGGCTCGAATGATCTCAGAAATACCGATTGTCGCGATCGCGAGGTAATCTGAGCGCAAGCCAAGACAAATCTTACCGATGACATAGGCGATGATACCCGCCATCACGCCGCCTGCGGCCCAACCAAATAGTGGGTGAAGACCAAGCCCGCCAACAAAGCCAGCTTTTTCTTCAATCAGCACAGCGGCCGGATCGATTTGCGAGCGATAAACCACATAGGCCACAGCCCAGGCGACCACCAACAAGAAGCCACGTACTTTTTTCAGGCTGCCGGTTTTTGGGATACGGGTCACGCCCCAAATCAAAAGCCCGCCAGCTATTGCAGCGATAATGGCTTTCAGCAGCATAAATGGCCCATCAGAAGACCAGAACGCATCGTTAAGCGGATAGGAAACAAAGACGACAGACGCACCGCCGACCATCAAAAAGCCCATCACGCCAACGTTGAAGAGGCCTGCGTAGCCCCACTGCACGTTGAGGCCCAGCGCGATCAATGCATAGGCTGACGCTGTGACCAAAAGCTGAATCGTTGTTGGCACTTTAAGCCAAACCGCAAGGGCCAAAATGAGAACGCCAAGTCCGGCGAACAATATTGCATCGCGACGGATCATGTTGAAGCTCCTTTAAAGATACCTTGCGGACGAACCAACAACACCAAGACCAAGATCACAAACGCGACCGTTAGTTTGTATTCCGATGGCACAATCGACAAATCATTAGGAAGCCAATCCGGCAAACCGGCTTTAAACGGCCGCAACAAAACAGCCCAGTTAAAGACCGACATTGTTTCGGCAAAGCCAATCAAAAAGCCACCAGCAATCGCGCCATAAGAATGGCCAAGACCGCCCACCACAGCCGCCGCAAAGATTGGCAAGAGGATGTTGAACGCCAAATCTGGCTTCAAGATCACATCGAGTGCCAATAGCGTGCCAGCCATCGCCGCCAAGCTGCCTGCAATAATCCAGGTTGCGCGAACAACAGCCGCTGTGTTGATGCCAGAAACCTGCGCCAAGCTTGGGTTGTCCGCCATGGCGCGCATCCCCTTACCCAACCGTGAACGGGTAAGGAAGAAGTGAAGCGCGATAACCGCAATCACTGTTGTAACGATCACCAAAATTTGCGGTTCAGAGAAGTTGATCGAACGGCGTACGCCCTCAATCGGCAACTTGAAACGGTAAAGGTCTTTGGTTTCGTTTTCAAAAAAGCTTCGTGTGCCTGTGCCGGCAAACAAACGAATAACGCCTTGCATCATCAAGGTCACACCAACCGAGGCGATAAGCAAAGTGACGGTTTTCACGCCCTTCGCCCGAAGCGGCTGATAAAAGCCCCTGTCAATCCCGAGTGCCAATCCGGCAGTGATCGCCATAGCAAATGGCAACACAATGAAGCCAGTTGGCAATGGTGTTTGTATGCCCAACGATTGGAAAACCGCCACAAGCATGAAAGCAACAAATGCGCCGAGCGTCATCATGTCACCATGAGCAAAGTGCGCAAAACGCAAAATGCCGAAAATCAAGGTCACACCGACGGCACCAAGGGCATAAACTGAACCCAAAGTCGCGCCTGAAATCAGCACCTTGTTCACAAAGAAAATAAGTTCATTCATCAGTTAGATCCCCACTAACCGCCAAGGAAGCTTTGAGCGACTTCTGGATCGTCCAATAGCTCCCGCCCAGTACCTGTGTACCGGTTATTACCCCCAGCTAACACAAAGCCCTTGGTTGCAAACTCAAGTGCTTGGCGCGCATTTTGCTCGACCATCAAAATGCCAACACCTGATTTGTTGACGTTCACAACGGTCTCAAAGATTTCCATCATATAGCGTGGGCTCAACCCAGCAGATGGTTCATCGAGCAACAATAGTTTTGGCTGGCTCATCAAGGCCCGGCCCATGGCCACCATTTGACGCTGACCACCTGACAATTCGCCAGCATTTTGCTTGCGCTTGTCTTTCAAAGGCGGGAACATTTCATACACATAGTCAAGCGTGTCAGAAATGTCGTCATTGCGAATGTAGGCGCCCATTTCAAGGTTTTCATGCACCGTCATTTCGGTGAACACGTTGAATTCTTGCGGCACAAAACTAAGGCCTAACGGCACCAGCTTATCCGGCAATTGGTTAGCCACTTCATGGCCATCCATCACGATTGAACCCGCGGTCACTTCCAACAGTCCAAAAATCGCTTTGAGCGTTGTTGATTTACCCGCACCGTTTGGTCCAACGATCACGCCAATATCTTCGCGATCAATCGCCATATTGACGCCGTTTAGGATTGGCGCACCGCCATAACCACCTTCAACGTCTTTTACTTCAAGTAAGCTCATGACGCCTCCTCTACCGCTGAGCCGAAATAGGCTTCAACAATTTCTGGGTTATTGCGAATGTCTTCCATCGGACCCTCCGCGATCTTTGTGCCCTGCGCCATCACGATCACCGGATCACAAAGCTCAGCAATCAAATCCATGTCGTGCTCAATCACAAAGAAGGTGTAGCCCAATTCTTTGTTCATGCGCTGAATGTTGCTGGCGAGGTCTTTCAAAAGCGTCTTGTTAACGCCCGCAGCCACTTCATCCAAAAGCACAGCTTTGGCGTCGGTCATCATAGTCCGGCCAAGCTCAAGCAGCTTTTTCTGACCACCAGACAAATTGCCCGCCAACTCGTTTTTCACATGATCAAGTTTCAAAAACTCAATCACATCATTGGCCATTGTGCGCACTTCAGCATCAAACTCTGCAACATGCTTGATGTTGAACCAGCTTTGGAAAAGGCTCTCGCCCGGCTGATCGCTTGCAGCAACCATCAGGTTTTCCAACGCTGTCATATGCGAAAATTCGTGCGCGATCTGGAACGTGCGCAACATGCCTTGCCCGTAAAGCTCGTGCGGCTTGAGCGACGTGACATCTTTCCCGTCAAAGATGACTTGTCCCACATCTGGCGTCAAAGTGCCCGCAACGATATTGAAAAGCGTCGATTTACCCGCGCCATTTGGCCCGATCAAACCCGTTATTGACCCTTTTCTTACCTCAAGCGAACAATCCGATACGGCCTTCAGTCCTCCAAAACTTTTGGAGACCCCCCTGACCTCGATAATGTTTTCTTGGCTCACCCCGTTATTTCCCCTCTTTTTCGGAGTTATTTTATCCCTTTTGCCTTATCATCGACCGCGCGGTCAATAATAAGCTCTCCCAACTTTAGAATGAACCAAGTACCGCTTCCGCTGTTGAGCGGTTACACGCAAATGGCACATCATAAATCGTTGCTAGTCGGATCAATGCTTTAACATCAACATCGTGCGGCATTGCCGCGAGACCATCGATGAAGAAAATGAGACCATCAAGCCTCTTCTCAGCAATCATTGCCCCAAGTTGGGCGTCACCGCCCAAAGGACCACTTGCAAGGCGTTGAACCTCTAATCCTGTTTCTTCAGCAATTTTTTGTCCGGTCGTTCCAGTTGCGAAAAGGTTGAATTGCACAAGCTTGTCTTTGTGGTCAGCACACCAATCGGCAAGCAGTTGTTTTTTGTCGTCATGGGCCACAAGCCCGAGCGATTTCTTCACGCTTTTGCCCGAACGGTGTTACGCGACCGCCCGTCCCTTTTCACTACAACTAGGCCATTGATATAGCAAAGCCGACCAGGATGGAACCTGATCGGCTTAAAATTCATCAATCAATGAATTGAGCTGAGTTTAACCTATGGTTGTGCGATCAAAACTCTTGCCATTCATCATCTGCCACTTTCACAGCCGCGTTGCCCTGGGTTTGAGCAACTGGCTTTGGCGCACTCTTGGGCGCGGGAGCTGGTTGTGCTGTTGGTGCTTTTGATCGCGCTGCATTTGAGAACTTAAACTGCTCTACGATGCGATCCAGCTCCTGCGCTTGAGATTCTGTTTTATCGATCGACGCATTGGTTTCTTGCACCAAAGCCGCATTGTGCTGCGTCATCTGATCCATTTCGCGCACCGAGTGGGAAATGTCGTTAATCGAAGAGGCTTGTTCTTGGCTATCGCGCGCAATCTCATCCATCAAAGAAGTCACGCCACGTACGCTGTCCACAATGCCATCAAGGTTTTCAGCCGCCTGCGCCACCAATGTCGTGCCACTTTCAACTTCCGCACCAGATTGTTCAATCAGCGCCTTCACTTCATTTGACGCTTCCGCAGCACTTTGCGCCAGACGCCGCACTTCCACCGCCACAACAGCAAAGCCTTTACCCGCTTCGCCCGCACGAGCCGCCTCAACCGAAGCGTTCAGCGCCAGCAAGTTGGTTTGGAAGGCGATGTCATCAATCATGCCAATAATGTCGGAAATCTTAGCAGAAGAAGCCGTGATGCGCTGCATCGCTTCATTGGCTTTGTTCATCACATCGCCGCCGCGCTCAGCAACGGTGCGGGCTTCAGTGATCGAACTCTGTGCCTTTTTCGCCCGTTCCGTATTGTCACGAACCGTTTCTGCCAATTGCTCCGTAGTCGCGCTCGTTTCTTCAATCGACGCAGCTTGACGGGTGGTCCGTTCAGACAAGTCGTTGGCACCAGACTGGATTTCAGTGGTCGTCGCGCGCAATTCTTTGGACGTATCGCCAATTTGCGCCACGACTTGCGCAAACCGTTCCGCCACTGAATTGGTGTTGGTCTTAAGATCAAGGAAAGCGCCCTGATAATTGCCGTCCATCCGCTCAGTTAAGTCAAACTCGGACAGGGCAGACAAAACCTTGCCGGTATCTGCCAAACCGCGTTCCACATTCTCAACCAACTCGTTGACTGCGTCAGCGAGCATGTTCAACTCATCGTCTGGGAAGTTCGTCGCGATACGCTGTGAGAAGTCACCGCTGACCGCCGCCATGACAACACCACCGAATTGCTCCCGTAAATCAGAAACCATTTGTTCACGCATCAAAGTTGTTTCTTGCTGCGCTTCTTCCCGCTCCGCCGACATGACACGGGTACGTTCGGTTTCTTGCTCCGCAAGTTCCGAATTCTCCTGTGCGATCGCCAATAGGTTACGGGTGTTTTTCATCATCCACACCAACGCAACGGCTTCCGCGCCCAAGATGGCACCGTGCAAGAATACGCGTTCAATCGAACCACCACCATAAAATACTAAATCAGATGCCATCATGCCCAAAACAAGGTGATGCACGACGACCAACAAAGCGCCCAAGAGGATGGGGCGATGATCATAAAATAGAGCACAGAACGCGAGAGCGGAGAAAAACGCCATATGCATATCGCTTTGATAGGCGTGACCCTTGGCAGCAATCAGCAAGCCCATCACCTGCGCCATTAACACGGACACAGCGACAAAGCGAAACATCATTTGTTGGCGCGCGAAAAAGAATGATGCCGCCAAAAACCCAAAGCCTGAAATGGCGACCGCGCTGCCATACCCCAGTTGACCATCTTGCGAAAGATATTCAACACCTAGAACGGAAACGGCAAGGATCGCACCAAGATAGACCGCATATTTGCCGGCAATATCTCTGAGCTCTTCGATGGACATAGTCACTCCTTATTCGGCGACATTCTTAAATAAATCCAATGCCTAGACGGCATCTCGTGGTGGGGAACCCGGCTCAATCAATTGTTTGGACGTTTAAGCCATCAAAACCGAGCGCATTTCCCCTAATCTGTAAAAGTATGATGGTTAACAAACTCTGTCAGATAAGGGTTAATGAGCGGTTATGGCCTGGCGCGTTTACCGCAAAATCTTATGTCGATAAGTTCAGTCGATTTGCGCCGTTTGAGGACCACAAAGTCCCTTTGCGGCCAAAAGCCAAAGCGCACCGCCATCATATAGCGCACGCTTGGTCACCTCATTTTCGATCTGCACAACAAAGACATTGGGCAATTTCGCTGGCGAAACAAATTTTGTACCCGAGCCAACAATTTTGCTGATGGCGGCATTCGGGTTTTCCCACGGCGGAAACACAACCGCCATCTCGCCGCTTTGCGGCGGATGCATGTAACCAGCAAGACCAAATAAGGCTGCAAAAATGCTAAAACCAAGCGCTGGCAGCAATTGCGATATGCGTAGATTTTCGCGCGGCACCCAAGTCTCCAGATCCTAATGGCCCTTTAAAGATCATATCGACGCAAAGTTAAATGGCGGTTGAACAATTCGTCCAAAAGACAAAACCCGCCACGCAAAACGTGACGGGTGAAATTTGATCAGCTCTATTTCTTTGTCGCTTAGAACTCTTGCCACTCTTCGTCTGGCTGCTTCATCGCTGCATTGCCGTTGGACAAATAGGCTTGAGCTGCCTTTTCCTGCAAGGCCCGAGCGTCCTGTGCCGGTTCAGGCGCCGCGGCCGGAGCCTCATTTGCGCCACCGTGGCTAGATGACGGCGCTGCGCCGTCAATTTTGAACTGATCAACGATCCGATCAAGTTCAGACGCTTGGCTTTCAGTCTGGTCAATTGCGGCGTTTGTTTCTTCAACAAGTGCAGCATTGTGCTGAGTGGTTTCGTCCATCGCGCGGATAGAAGATGAAATCTCGCCAATTGCGCGGGCCTGTGATTGACTCTCGCTGGCAATCTCGTCCATCAAGGCGGTCACGCCTTTAACACTTTCAACGATGCCGTCGAGGTTTTCAGAAGCTTGTGCCACCAGTTTGGTGCCGCTATCCACTTCATTGACGGACTGCTCAATCAAAGCTTTAACTTCGTTTGAAGCTTCCGCCGCTGACTGCGCCAACCGGCGAACTTCAACCGCCACAACCGCAAAGCCCTTACCCGCTTCGCCAGCACGTGCCGCTTCAACAGAAGCGTTAAGCGCCAGCAAATTGGTTTGGAAGGCGATGTCGTCAATCATGCCGATAATATCAGAGATCTTGTTCGACGATGCTGTGATGCGCTGCATGGCTTCGTTGGCTTGGCTCATCACATCGCCACCGCGCTCCGCCACGTTGCTCGCTTCACTGGCAGAGTTTAGAGCGCGTTGAGCCCGCTCTGTGTTGTCGCGTACTGTTTCAGCCAATTGCTCTGTTGCAGCCGAAGTCTCTTCATTTGACGCCGCTTGACGCGTGGTGCGTTCCGCAAGGTCATTGGCCCCTGATAAAATTTCGCCCGTAGCGTTTTTGAGTGAACGCGATGTTTCACGCAAACCAGAAATAACGTCGGTGAGCTTATCGCCAACACGGTTTGTGTCATTCTTCAACTGAAGGAACGAACCCTTATAATCGCCGCTCATCCGTTTGGTGAGATCCGTGTTTGCCAATGCAGACAGCACTTCACCGGTTTCGGTGACACCGCGGTCAACAGTTTCAACCAAATCATTCACGCCATGTGCAAGACGGTTCAACTCTTCGTCTGGGAACTCGGCCTGAACGCGCTTAGAAAAGTCGCCAGCAACTGCAGCATCCACCACTTCACCAAACGCAGCTTGAAGCTCTTGCATCATCTTCGAGCGATCTTGTGCACGCTGCGCCGAAGCCATTTTCTCTTCTTCGGTCATTTCATTGACCTTGAGACCGTTTGCACGGAAAACCTCAACTGAACGCGCCATTTCGCCCAACTCATTGGTTTTCTCGGTATATGGCACCTGGTAGTCATAGTCGCCATTGGCGATCTCTGTCATCGCTTCCGAAATACGCGGAATTGGACGCATCATGATGCGTGCGACGACGAAGGCGACAATCGCCGCAACGCCGAGAACCGCCACAGATACCGCAACAATGAGTTGCAACATGGCCATCACTTGGCCTTCAAACTGTGAGATTGGCGCACCGACAAAAACGGCACCTACAATATTGCCCTTTTTGTCTTGAATCGGCTGATAGACCGAATAGTAGCGTTTACCGCGGTAATCGGTGCGGCCAGCAAACTTCTCGTTTGCCAAAAGTTTTTCGTAGGCTGGGTTGTCCGCCGCCACAAGATATTCGGTGTCACGATTTTCCGCGTCCAGCATCTTGGTCGTGGTAAACTGCACAAATGCTTCTTGCTCAGGTTCAAAACGTAGCAAGGAAATCGGACCCTTGGTAATGCCGCCAATCGCATCGACCATATCGTGCGTGCGAAGCTTTGGCATCCGGAACGTTGTAATGGTCGTCACTTCGCCATTTTCGTCCCGCGCCATTTCAGAGCCTGGCATTTGCGTTTCGAGCACCGCGATAGTTGTACGCATATTGGCCAGTTGCTCTTTACGCGCTTGGTCCATCACATTTGCAGAGATTTGAAAGTAAATTGCCGTTGCAACGGCCGCGATCGACAAGGCAATACTGCCTACAACGAACAATGCAATGGATGTTGTTAGCTTTGGTTGCCCAAGTTTTAGTGGAAACTTGAATTTCATTGTCATGTGCACCCAACTTGCTATTCCCAATGCCCGTCAGGTACTTCCCTCTTTTACTTGACTGTAAACAAACTCTATCTGAACCAAGTAAATTCAAGTTTAATATGCTAACCTCTTGATAATTATCAATAATGCGCAATTTCACCATGCCAAAACGAATTTTGGTTTGCAAAATTGCATACTAAACGAAAAAAGGGGGCGCTCTACGCACCCCCAAATTCCTTGGCTTTAGAAATGACAAATGGTCATCAAAACTCTTGCCAATCATCCTCAACCGCTAGCGCCGATGAACCTTGCGTTGCAAAGCCGTTGACGCGTTTTTGTAGGCTTTTGACGTCCTGTGGTTTTGGTTGAGGGGTCGCCGCTTTTGCAGAATTTGTTGCCACAGCGCTCGTGTCGGTTTTGAAGATGTCTACAATACGGTCCAATTCAAGCGCTTGGCTCTCAGTCTGCTCAATTGCTGCGTTGGTCTCTTCAACCAGTGCCGCGTTATGTTGCGTGGTTTCGTCCATATCGCGCACAGCGGTATTGATCTGCTCAATTGCTGAGGCTTGCGCTTTACTCTTGTCTGCAATTGAAACCATAATGGCGTTGTTCTCACGGGCCGCTTCCAACATGCTTGAAAGACTTGTTGCCGCTTCGGCAACCAACTGGCTACCGGTGCCAACCTCGCTTACAGATTGTTCAACCAAAGCTTTGACATCGTTTGACGCCTCTGCCGCGGATTGAGCAAGACGGCGCACTTCAACAGCAACAACGGCGAACCCTTTGCCAGCCTCGCCAGCTCTTGCCGCTTCAACAGAAGCGTTCAATGCAAGAAGGTTGGTTTGGAAAGCGATGTCATCAATCATGCCGATGATGTTTGAGATTTTACCAGAGCTTTCAGTGATGCGTTCCATGGCGGTGTTGGCTTTTGCCATGATCTCACCGCCATTTTCAGCGGTTGCACGTACCTTATCAGCAATGGCGCTGGCGCTTTCGGCCTCTTTTGCATTTTCCAAAACGGTCTCAGAAAGCGATTCCATTGCGGCGGATGTTTCTTCGATTGTCGCCGCTTGTCGTGTCGTACGTTCTGAAAGGTCGTTAGCGCCTTCCAAAATCTCGCTCGTTGCATTTTTCAATGCACCAGACGTCGTGCGCAGCTGACCAACCACTTCACTCAAGCGATCTGCCACACGGTTCGTGTCATTCTTTAGTTCCGCAAAGGAACCCTCATAATGGCCTTCCATCCGCTTGGTGAGGTCGGTGTTCGCCAAAGCGGCCAATACGGCCCCCGTTTCGGAAATGCCGCGTTGCACGGTTTCCACAAGTGTGTTCACGCTACGTGAGATTTTGACCAATTCATCGTCAGGCAGATCTTCGTTGACACGCTGCGAGAAATCGCCTGCGGCCGCTGCACCAACGACGGTACCAAAGCTTTGCTGCAGTTCTTCCATAAGTGCGGCGCGTTCGGCGATTGCTTTTTGACGCGCGGCTTCTTCAACACCAAGTTCGGCAACCTTGACGGCATTTTCGCGGAAGATTTCAACCCGTCGCGCCATGGAGCCGATTTCGTCCTCGCGCTCAAGTCCGACAACTTCGACGTCAAGATCATTGCCTGCAAGAGCACGCATTGTATCGGTGATACTGGAAATAGGGCGTGTAATGGTTTTGGAGAACATGAAGCCCACAAACCCAATAACAGCTGTCAGCAACGCACCTATTGCCAACATCAAGTTGCGTAAAAAGTCGATCCCCTTAAGCGCTTCAGCTTTGTTTTGAAGGCCAATCACCGCAAACTTGGTGCCAGCGACTTCCAATAGTTCAGCGGCAAACAGCTTGGTATAGCCCTGCCACTCGACCTCACCGGTTACGACATTCCCGTTAAAAACGGCATCGAGATTTACTGCATCAAATCGTTCAACAAGAATATCGTTTTCTTCGGTATATTTGGAGTCGCTTCGGAGCAAATAGTCCGTGCCGACCAAAATCGATTCACCTGTTTCGCCCAATCCTTTGTTTGCCTGCATAACAGCATTGATCGCATCGATCGGCATTTGGAAGACCAGCACGCCTATGCGCTTTTTGCCATCAAAAACAGGCGTCGCGATGAAGCTCGCTGGCGCATCGGCGCTCGGCGCGTAGGGCTTGAAGTCGAAGTATGAGAACTCGCCTTGATCGAGCGCTATCCCAGAGCGAAATGCATTTCCAAGATCAGTGTCCGCCCACTCACCGCCATTCCTCCGGAAGTTAGTCGCGTAGTCCAATTCCTTAAAGACCGAGTAGACGAGATCACCCTGATCATCGAACAAGAAGATGTCATAGTAGCCATGTTTTTCAAGCTGCTTGCGGAAAATTGGGTGGTAAACGGCATGCGCCTGGTCATATTCTGTGCCACCCTGCGCAGCATCAAGCAGATGTTTTTCGCCCAACGGGTGCTTGTTGTTGGTAATGTAAGCCTCTTGCAACACTTTGGTTTTGTCGCCTTCTAGCCCATCCCACGCAGTGTCAAATGCCTTTAGCGCTTCAATTGTAAATGGGTTGCCGGCTGTAAGGGTGAGATCGATGTCAATGTCGTGCAAAAGCGTGTGAAGTTCGTGCGCGTGACCTGCCGCAGAAGCATCAAGTTTTTCAAATTCAATGTCGGTAATTACAGACGAGCCAACCATCACCGCGGCTGTACCAACTGCAATGCCGACTGTGAGAACCCCACTCACGATGAAGATCGGCAACTTGTGTGCGATTTTGAGCTGCGACAAAAATTTCATATCAACCTCGACGTCAATCGCGCCTTCTTTTGTCCACTCTACCACACTTTGCGAACCGATAATCTTAAGGCTCGCATCGGGGCAATTGACTAGGAGTGAACTTGAAAAATCGCGTATCTAATTTGAATCGATATTCGGTGCTAATGATTAACACCTCGTTGCAACAGCAAAAATACTTATTGTTCGATATCATAAAACAATAACCCCACACACGAAACGTGCATGGGGTTATGGATTTGGCAACAATGGAGACCAAACGATTAGTTTGGCAGACCCACTACTTCGATCTCAAGCATGAGGTTTTTCCAACCATCAAGCGCTGTTTGCGCTTCTTGCTTTTCTTGATCATTTGAAGCTTTGGACAAAGCTTCCTGAGCTGATGTAATCGCAGCTTCTAGTTCGGCGCGGTCAAAGTCCGCGCCGGTTTTTGCTTGTTCGGCAAGGATGGTAAGGCCAGCATCAGAGACGTCGGCAAATCCGCCTTGCACGTAAAATGAACGTTCTTGGCCACCAGAAGTAACGGTCACAAAGCCCGCCTTCAATGTGGTCATCAACGCTGCGTGGTCACCCATCACAGTGAAGTAACCATCTGCGCCAGGCACTGTGATCGAAGATACTTCTTCGCTCAACACCTGTGCTTCTGGTGAAACGATCTCGATTTTAATGCCTTCGGCCATTAAACCCTCGTTCGATTAAGCAGCTTCAGCCGCAAGTTTTTGTGCCTTCTTCACAGCGTCGTCGATGGTACCAACCATGTAGAATGCTGCTTCTGGAAGGTGGTCATATTCGCCAGCAACCAAGCCTTTAAACGCTTTGATTGTGTCTTCAAGACCAACAAAGATACCTGGAGCGCCAGTAAACACTTCCGCCACGTGGAACGGCTGAGACATGAAACGCTCAATCTTACGGGCACGTGCCACTGTAAGCTTATCTTCTTCTGACAATTCATCCATACCAAGGATGGCGATGATGTCTTGCAAAGATTTGTAACGCTGAAGGATTTCCTGAACGTCACGAGCCACTTGGTAGTGTTCTTCACCAACAACTTGCGGATCAAGCAAGCGAGATGTTGAATCAAGTGGATCAACCGCAGGGTAAATACCTTTTTCAGAAATCGCACGGTTAAGGACGGTTGTCGCGTCCAAGTGCGCAAAGGTTGTCGCCGGAGCCGGGTCAGTCAAGTCATCGGCAGGAACGTAAACCGCTTGCACAGAGGTAATCGAACCTTTTGATGTTGTTGTAATACGCTCTTGCATGGCGCCCATGTCTGTCGCCAATGTTGGCTGGTAACCCACAGCAGATGGGATACGGCCAAGAAGCGCTGACACTTCAGAACCAGCTTGTGTAAAGCGGAAGATGTTATCCACGAAGAACAACACGTCCTGACCTTCATCACGGAACTGCTCCGCAATTGTAAGACCAGTCAAAGCCACACGAGCACGCGCACCTGGAGGCTCGTTCATCTGACCGAACACAAGCGCACACTTAGAACCAGCGCCGCCTTTTTCTTTGTTCACGCCAGATTCAATCATTTCCCAGTAAAGGTCGTTACCTTCACGAGTACGTTCGCCAACACCAGCAAATACTGAGTAACCACCGTGGTTGTTCGCAACGTTGTTGATCAATTCCTGAATAAGAACTGTTTTACCAACACCCGCACCACCGAAGAGGCCAATTTTACCACCCTTCGCGTAAGGCGCTAGAAGGTCAACAACCTTAATGCCTGTTACAAGAATTTCAGCTTCTGGAGACTGCTCAACAAATTCAGGGGCATCTGCGTGAATAGCACGTGACGCTTTTGTTTTAATCTCACCAGCTTCGTCAATCGGGTTACCGATAACGTTCATAATACGGCCAAGTGTCTCTTCACCCACTGGGATCGTGATCGCTTGACCTGTATCTTTAACCTCTTGCCCACGGACAAGGCCTTCACTCGTGTCCATCGCAATTGTTCGTACTGTGTTTTCGCCCAAGTGCTGAGCAACTTCGAGTACGAGACGGTTACCATTGTTGTCGGTTTCAAGCGCGTCCAAAATCGCTGGGAGGTGATCGTCGAACTCAACGTCCACCACCGCGCCGATAACCTGCGCAATGCGTCCGACCTTTTTCGCTTTTGCTGCCATGGTCTGTCCTCGTTCTGTCTTAGAGCGCTTCCGCGCCTGAGATAATTTCAATCAATTCTTTTGTAATCTGCGCTTGGCGCTGACGGTTGTAGCTAATTTCTAGCTTCTTGATCATGTCGCCAGCGTTACGGGTCGCATTGTCCATCGCAGACATCTTCGCGCCCATTTCGCCTGCACCATTTTCAAGCAACGCGTGGAAGATTTGAACTGACACGTTACGTGGCAGAAGGTCTTCCAAGATCGCCTCTTCGCTCGGCTCATATTCGTAATTTGTGGCGTCGCCAGATTCTTCGGTTTCTTCAAAAGAAGCCGGGATCAACTGATGTGCAGTTGGGATCTGGCTGATCACAGATTTGAACTTTGAGTAGAACAAAGTTGCGACGTCAAATTCGCCTTTGTCGAACATCGCCAAAACGCGTTCGCCAATTTCTTGCGCATTTGAATAGCCAATTTGCTTAACTTCGCGAAGCGTAATCAAATCTTCGATTTCGTTGGCGAACAAACGTTTCAAAACGTCATGTCCTTTTTTGCCAACGCAAAGAATTTTGACCGTCTTACCTTCAGCCTTCAACTTGTTCGCATGGTCACGTGCTAGACGCGCAATGGAAGAGTTGAAGCCACCGCAAAGACCGCGTTCCGCAGTCGCCACGATAAGCAAATGTGTTTGGTCGTTACCGTTTCCACCAAGAAGCTTCGGCGCATCTTCACGGCCCTTGTATGCCGCAGCCAATCCCGCAAGCACATCATTCATGCGCTCAGCGTATGGGCGTGCACTTTCAGCACTCTCCTGCGCACGGCGCAGCTTTGCAGCTGCAACCATTTGCATCGCCTTGGTGATCTTCTGGGTCGATTGGACCGAGGAGATCCGGTTTTTAAGGTCCTTCAATGAGGGCATAGCACCTCAACTCCTATCAAACCTGGTGGATTTATGCAGTGAAAGTCTTAGCGTAGTCGCCAATCACTTTGTGCAATTCTTCACGGATCTCATCAGAGATTGCTTTTTCAGTCGCAATCTTTGTGAGCAACGCTTCACTCTTAGAGCGAAGTGCGCCGAGAAGACCTTGTTCAAACTTCTGCACGTCACGTGTTTCGATGCCGTCAAGGTAACCCTCAACACCAGCAAAGATCACTGCAACTTGCTCTTCAGTTTTCAATGGTGAGAACTGAGGCTGCTTGAGCAATTCAACCAAACGCGCACCGCGGTTTAGAAGTTTTTGCGTTGCAGCATCAAGGTCAGAACCAAACTGCGCAAACGCAGCCATTTCACGGTACTGAGCCAATTCACCTTTAATCGAACCCGCTACTTGCTTCATCGCTTTAATCTGAGCAGATGAACCCACGCGAGAAACTGAAAGACCAACGTTAACCGCAGGACGAATACCTTGGAAGAACAAGTCTGTTTCCAAGAAGATCTGACCGTCGGTGATCGAAATCACGTTTGTTGGAATATAAGCAGAAACGTCGTTTGCTTGTGTTTCGATGATCGGCAAAGCTGTCAAAGAACCAGAACCGTGGTCTTCGTTCAATTTCGCTGCACGCTCCAAGAGACGTGAGTGAAGATAGAAAACGTCACCAGGGTAAGCTTCACGGCCAGGTGGACGACGAAGAAGAAGTGACATCTGACGGTAAGCAACAGCTTGCTTTGAAAGATCGTCATAACCGATCACAGCGTGCTGGCCGTTGTCACGGAAGTATTCGCCCATGGCGCAACCAGTAAATGGTGCCAAGAACTGCATAGGTGCCGCATCAGAAGCGGTCGCTGCAACAACGATTGAGTACTCAAGCGCGCCAGCGTCTTCCAATGTTTTAACGAACTGAGCAACAGTTGAGCGCTTTTGACCAACCGCAACATAGATGCAGTAAAGTTTGTCGTTCTCGTTGCCAGCGTCGTGTGCAGGCTTCTGGTTCAAAAACGTATCTAGAACGATAGCTGTTTTACCAGTTTGGCGGTCACCAATGATCAACTCACGCTGGCCACGGCCAACTGGGATCATCGCATCAACTGATTTAAGACCAGTAGACATTGGCTCGTGCACAGACTTAC
>CAJXLH010000020.1 GCA_913055925.1 uncultured Maritalea sp.
GTTTCGACAATTGATCAAGCCATTCGCATTCGTACCGGTGAAACCGGTGACGAAGCCGTTTAATCAAACCAACAACAAAAAACCTCTCTCTTGCGGGATATCACTATGACTACTGTGAACGAAATCATCAAAAAAATTAAAGACGAAGACGTAAAATTCGTCGATCTCCGCTTCACTGACCCACGCGGCAAACTTCACCACATGACAATGGATGCGTCTGTTGTCGATGAAGACATGTTCGAAGATGGCGTTATGTTTGACGGCTCATCAATCGCTGGCTGGAAAGCCATTAACGAGAGCGACATGGTGATGATGCCTGACCTCTCAACTGTTCAGATGGACCCATTCTTTGGCCAAGCCACAATGGTCATCAACTGTGACACGCTTGAGCCTGGCACATACGAAGCTTACAACCGCGATCCACGTATGACTGCTCGCAAAGCAGAAGAATACGTAAAAGCTTCTGGCATTGGTGACACAGTTGTTGTTGGTCCTGAGCCTGAGTTCTTCATGTTTGACGATGTGCGTTACAGCACCGACCCTTACAAAATGGGCTTCTCACTAGACCACACAGAGCTGCCATCAAACACAAACTCACAGTACGAAGCTGGCAACATGGGTCACCACGTGCCAACAACTGGCGGCTACGTTCCTGTACCACCTGTTGATAGCGCACAAGACATTCGCTCTGAAATGCTTTCAGTATTGAAAGAAATGGGCGTAACTGTTGAGAAACACCACCACGAAGTGGCATCTGCTCAGCACGAATTGGGCATCAAGTTCGCAACTTTGACAGCGATTGCTGACCAAGTTCAAACTTATAAATATGGCGTTCAGCAAACAGCGCACGCATACGGCAAAACAGCAACATTCTTGCCTAAGCCAGTATTTGGCGACAACGGTTCTGGCATGCACTGTCACCTTTCAATCTGGAAAGACGGCAAGCCAACATTCGCTGGCGACGGCTACGCAGGACTTTCAGACACTGCCCTTCACTTCATCGGCGGTATCATCAAGCACGCAAAAGCAACAAACGCTTTCACAAACCCTTCAACCAACTCATACAAGCGTTTGGTTCCTGGCTACGAAGCACCTGTTCTTCTTGCATACTCTGCACGTAACCGTTCAGCTTCATGCCGTATTCCATTCGGTTCTTCACCAGCTTCTAAGCGTGTTGAAGTTCGTTACCCTGATCCACTTGCAAACCCATACTTGGCATTCTCTGCGCTTCTTATGGCTGGCCTTGACGGCATCAAGAACAAGATCAACCCAGGCGATCCAATGGACAAAGACCTTTATGAGCTTCCTGCGGAAGAACTTAAAGAGATCCCACACGTTGCATCTTCACTTCGTGAAGCTTTGGAAGCATTGGACGCTGACCGAGACTTCCTTAAAGCTGGTGGCGTATTCGACGACGACCAGATCGACGCTTACATCGCATTGAAGATGGAAGAAGTTGAGCGTTTCGAAATGACACCTCACCCTGTCGAATTCGACATGTACTACTCTGCGTAGTTTCTATCCCCTAGGTAGCAATACCTATAACTTGGGGCGCCATTTTTGGCGCCCCCTTTTGTTTTAGCGCTCATTTCTCGCAAGAAACAGCATCACGCCAGCCCCAGTGATCAGCGCGGCATTGACCAAAAACACCAGCTTAAAAGCATCACCAATCTGCGATACACCAGCAGACTGCAAATCAGGCGTTCCCGCTCCCCACATAAACAATGCCGCGATGGCTGATGCGCCAAGGATCAAACCAGCATTGCGCGACATGTTGAGAAGGCCGGAAATAACGCCACGTCGATGATCAGGCACCCCACGCATTACAGACGTATTGTTCGCCGCCAGAAACATCTGATAGCCCGGCGTCATCACAATTAGCGCCACCACATATCCGCCGATGCCCCAGATATTGGGCAAAAAGGCAAAACAAAGGGCACCAATTACAAGTTGGGACAAACCAACCGCCATCACCCGTTGCGGACCCAGCCGATCAACCAAATACCCAGATGGAACGCCGGCGAGAACCGAAATCACAGGCCCAATTGCCATGACAATTCCAACGCCACCTTCGCTAAAGCCAAGCGCATAGGTGAGGAAAAACGGTCCGGCGATAAATGTCGTCATCATGATGACAGAGACAAAACAGTTCGCAATTGCTGGGACGACATATTCAACAAGAGACGTGTTATCACTGCCAATTGCACCACTATCCGCCTGTTTCCACCTAGGTGATTGTGCAGGTATGAACCCAACGCTGAGCACCCCAAAGCCCGCGCCAGCAATCAAAAGCAAAAACAAAGTTCGCCACCCAAACAATTCAAGCACAATACCGCCAACCGACGGTCCCAAGGCGGTGCCAACAGCTGTCAATGTCGCCATGGTGCCCATGGCGCGTCCCAACTTGTCTTCGCCGCCAATGGACTTCGCAAGCGAAATGGCGACGACCGCCAACGCCGCAGCACCAGTGCCCTGCACCACGCGACCAGCGATCAAAATGGGTAAGTTTGCCGCGAAATAGCAGACAACGCTTCCAGCGACAAAAGCCAGATAACCCAAAAGCAAAGTTGTTCGGGCACCAACCCCGTCCGCCACCCTTCCCGCCAACAAAGAGAAAACCGTAAGCGCGAACAAATAGGCTGATACAACCCATTGGACGTTGGCCAGCGACTGCGAGAACGTCACCGTAAATGTTGGCAGTGCCACATTGGCAATACTCATGCCAAAGGTTGGCAGCAACGTTGCAATGCCCATTGGGAGATAAAGTACAAAACTGTTCCGAGCGATTGCCCGACGAGATACCGATTCCATTGAAAATGTCCTTGAAAAATCTTCGATTGGAATCAAGGATACGAACTCAAGTCAACTTGAGGTCAAGAGCGAAATGCAAGGCACTTTAGACATCGGCGAAGTCATCAAAAGCTCAAACACACCAGCATCGAAATTGCGCTATTATGAGGAAGTCGGCCTTATTGCCTCAGTTGGCAGAAACGGTCTGCGTCGTCAGTTCGACACGACAATTTTGGATCAACTTGCCTTCATCAAACTGGCTCAAATCGCCGGCTTCTCACTGGAGGAGATCCGCGCCATGACCGTGCGCGACAGATTTACAATCGATCGAGGAAAAGTCGGAGAACGTGCGGAAGAAATTAGAGCGCAAATCAAAGAACTCACAGCCTTACAAGATATGCTGGAACATGTCGTTCACTGTCCCGAGGAAGATCACTTCAGCTGCCCACAGTTTCAACGCATGTTGCGGCTGGCAACACGCCGCCGCAGCTAACGGTTCGGATAAACAAATCGTCGAATGGAGCCTGCAAGCAATGTCCCCGCGAATAGCGCGCCTGCACCGCACAGCGCCAAGTATGTGATCGACAAAACACTCGTCGAAATATCCGGGACAACCAACCAAACATTGAGTGTCACCCAATAAATGGCGACTAAGCCAACCCAATAGCGTGTTGGAAAACCTTCAGTTTTAGCTTCGTTGTTTGTCTTTGGTTGCGCCGTCAGGAACATGAATATGGCCACTAAGTACGCAATAGCAATCGATACATAGCTTTGGGCGTCCGTCGGCAGGTTTTGCGGCAAAACCAACATGGTCCAAGCCACATAACCGATTGCCATGAGCGCGGCCAAAACCAAATTTCCGAACCGGTCAAAGAGCAAACTTTGAATGGTTGCGCCGCGCGCCGCTAATCGGAGCACCAAAACGATAATCAAGCTACCGCCGAACGCCAGATTTGCCGAAACGACATCGAATTGAGCGCCGCTCGCCAAAAAGCTCGACAACAAGGCAACAAGTATCAACAAAGCAATCCCGCGCCAGCGACCTTTTGCAATCAACTGTTCATGATCAGCAATAAGCTTTTTGCCCGTCAGCTTCTGGAACGCGATGATAGGCAAGATAAACGACATCACCGGATGCCAGAAAAACACCAGCATCGGGAACTCAAGCATGCTGATGCCAGCAAACTTGCCAAATCCGGCATTTTGCTGATCCCAATAGCCTGCCCACAGAACCTTTGTGAGAAACGCTTCGTAAAGCCCGAAAATCATCCCAAGACAGTAAAGCTGCACAAGACTTGTTTTCTCGGTTTTTGCAGCAACCATCCAAAGCAGTAACACATGCCCAAGATATAAAGGCAGCGTGACAAAAAGCCCCCAAACATCCAAAAACCAAGCGCGTGATGACCCGGCAAGAACCTCTCCAAAAAGCATGGAGAGGCAGCCAATCAACAAAATCGCACTAGTTTTTTGAATCAAGAATGCGCCTTATGCGTTCCCTGCCGCGGTTACGGGCAGTCTAGCAAGGTCTTCAAATCGCGCTGATGCCTTTAGCGCCTCTTCGCGGGTCAAGCCGGCGTGATTTAGCGCCTCATTGGTCAAATAACCGAACCGCGCCATTTGGCGAGCATGGATTTCGATAAGCGCCCGCGCATGGTTCGGCGATACCGCGCCTTTCCATGCACCAGGATTATTCGATTTTGCTGTCACACCGTGCTCTGCTAGTGCCGCTTTCGCTGCCGCGCCAATCTGCGCCTTGTCCACTGGCATTTTTAAATGTTCAGCAACGCGAGTAAGTTGCCCCACTGGATCGGCCATCAAATCTTCAAAACGTACAACGAGGTCACCCTCTACATTGTTGCCCGTCCAGCTTGCCACATTTTGTGACCAGCTACCCCAAGGCTCCAATGCATGGGTGTCGGTGCTGGGTTGACGGTACTCACTGGTTGCCAGCAATTTCAATGCAGAAACCACATCCTTGCCGCCAGCCACTGCAAATACCGGGGCCAACATCAATGGATTGCGGATCAGATAAACTGAACCGAGAGAAACAGACGCATTGATGCTTGGAACGCCATAAAACTCGCCGCGCACCGCATGTGTCTTCACCACTGGCAAGCCCGGATAGTTTTTCGAGATATGTTCGTGGACCTTAGGCCGCGCCGCCGCAATTTCTTCCTCTGACAATTCCGTCGGCTTTTTGCCAACCACAGTCTCATAGAAGTGCGCATGAACATCCCAAGGCAAATCACGATCCAATAGCTGCAAATTTGCCGGATCTTGCGGGCGATAGCCAAAGCTTTTGGACAAATGCTGCAAAAATGAACGCACCAACAAGTCGCCGCTATGCGGGTATGAAGCAATCCAATAAAGCGGTGTCGCCGAGTTTTGAGACATTTGTCAGCCTTTACTTACATTCTGGTTGGTGACCTTTTAGTGCCCACACGCCTTGGCGGCAAGTCGTTCTTGCAACGGCGGCGCGGCACTTGCGGCCTAGCTTAATTCATATTGCCGCTCAAAGAACGGCTCGGGACTATCAACTTCCACCAAGCGGCCACGTTTTCTCGACTTATCAATCTCGAAAAAGCGCGTGCCGACATTTCGAGCGAATTGCCGATCGTGCGAGACAATGACGGCCGTCGCGCCCTTCTCGATTATCTCATGCTCAAGCTGCTCACGCCCCGGGATATCAATGTGGTTGGTCGGTTCGTCCAACAAATAAAAGTTCGGCTCCGTTAAGCGCAGCGCGAGGATCGCCAGCCGCGACCGCTGCCCGTAAGATAGTTCTTTTATGGACTTAGACTGTTTTTCAAACTCGAATCCAACATTTGCCAGCAATGACCGGCACCGCGCATCGCCAGTGCTAAATCGACTGGTGATAAAGCCCTCTGGGGTTTCGTCTTCAGGCAATTGAGAGATTTCCTGATCCGCATACCCCAAAACCGCAGACGGCGTGACCCAAATGCCCGGTTCTGTGTCTTCGCCCTTAAACGCGTTATGCAGCTTTTTCACCAAGCGCGTTTTGCCGGCACCATTTTCGGCCAGAATAACAATCCGGTCGCCCGCATAAATGAGTTGCTTATCGATATGAAATAGCTCTTCGCCATTTGGTTTGGTAACCGAAACATCTTCCCAAGACATCAAGACTTTAGCGTGTGTCCCGCTGTTGGTAAGTGTGATGTCGCCATGCCGTTCCTTGTGCAGATCACGCATATTGTCTTCTATATCGCTTGCACGCTGCCGCAACTGCTTCGCTTTAGTTTGCAGCAAATCAGAACCACTATTGATACCAACATTGTTCAGTTTTGCCGCCTGCTCACGTAGCTGCTTGGCCTGCTTTTGCTCTTTCACAAGCACGCGCTCGGCAGCCGCATCTTCTTCTTCAAGCGCATCTTTTGCCTGCGAGTACGCCAACGAAAAGAAACGGGAAATACCGGGACGCAAAAACAATGATCGATTGGTGCAATTATCTAAGAACGCGCGATCGTGGCTCGCCAAAATTACCGGGGTTTGCGCTGAGATTTGCTTGATCCAATTTTCCAATCGAATGATTTTTTGCAAATCCAAGTGGTTGGTCGGCTCGTCCAGAAGCAAAATATCAGGCTCTTTCAACCAAACCCGCGCAATCATGATCAATCGACGCCAGCCACCGCTCATTTCTTTCAGTGACGCATGATATTGCGCTTCGGGCACGCCAAACTCCGCCAGGGCCACATCAACACGCCAAATTTCGTAGTCACGCTGCTCGTCCGTCAGGGCCTCTGCAACGAAATCATAAACAGTTTTGCCCAAATCTTCGTCTGGAATTTCCTGTTCAACAAACCCGACGCGCGCGCCACGCGAATATACAATTTGCCCCTCATTGGGGTCGTCATGGCCGGCCAGAAAGCCAAGCAAAGTAGACTTTCCGCGCCCATTCGCCGCAATTAGGCCAAGTACCTCACCGTTTGAAAGTGAGAAGCTGAGATTTTTGAATAGATCTTCCTGCGCAATCGCGCGGACATCTTTGAGTTGGATAGAAGCCATTTTCTGCTCTATTTCCTTGAATACTATAAAAGGAATAGCCCTTGGGTGGGCCGAAAGAGGCAGACCGAAATCAGATATTGATTTGAATTCTCTTGGTCCGCCCTACAGTTACTTTTGTGTCTGCAGGGCAAAACGCGGGCCGAACCATAATAAGCAAATGCGATGCGCCATAATCATCTTGCTCTCCCCGCTCCGGCACGGACCATCCTCGCCAGTTCGAGCAAAAGCTAACGCAGCATTTTCTCAATGACAACTGGAAATTTTATCAGAGGAAGACAAACAAGCCTGTTAGGGCGCACAACAAAAAGCCGCGCGAAATGGGCAAGTGGGCAAGTCGGTACGCAAAACTATTAAATCCGACCTGCTCCAGCCAATAAATGATCGTCGAACCAGATTGGTCTGATACGCTGACCTTTGCTTTGACGATCATATACGGAACTCCATACTCAAAACCGTATGAGGAGATTTCTAGCAGTTCGTTGTTAAAAAAGTGCTGACGGCTCAGTTAGATTTTATCAATCATTTCCGTCGCTTAACGGCACATCGCGAAAGTTTTTGTTTACACTTCTAAACAAAATCACTTCTCAAGATCTGTCTAAACTGGCGCTGAAAATTGCGGCGCAAAGGCCCGATTTTCCTCGTGAATTTCGCATTTGAGAAATTGAATTGCTCACCCGCAAATGATCCAATTGTGTTAAACGATGAGTGAGTTTGATTCGAATATCGCAGGGAACCGAATGAGCAGCGGCGACGATCTTTTTGGAAATATTGGTGGTGGTGAAGCGGAAAAGAAACCGACGCAGTCGGCGCCTCCTTCTGCGCCCAAACCAACTGCGCCAAAATCTGCTCCTTCAAAGCCTTCCGGTGGCGACAGTTATACTGCTGACGATATTGAAGTTCTTGAAGGTCTTGAGCCCGTTCGTCGACGCCCCGGCATGTATATCGGCGGTACAGACATCAACGCGCTGCACCATTTGTTTGCCGAAATCATCGACAACTCAATGGATGAAGCGATCGCGGGCCATGCATCGCGAATAGAAGTCAATTTGGATGCGGAAGGCTTTCTAAGCGTAACGGACAATGGTCGTGGCATTCCTGTAGAGCCGCATCCTAAATTTAAGGACCGCTCAACGCTCGACGTCATCATGACCACCCTTCACGCGGGCGGCAAGTTCGATTCAAAAGCCTACGAAACATCCGGCGGCCTGCACGGCGTTGGTGTTTCTGTTGTGAACGCGCTTTCTGATGAGATGGTCGTAGAGGTCGCGCGCGATCAAAACCTTTACTCACAAAGTTTTTCACGCGGCATCGCAACCACCGGCGTTATCGACCATGGACCGGTGCGCAACCGACGCGGCACGAGCACACGGTTTCATCCTGACCCGCAAATCTTTGGCGAAAAGGCAAAATTCTCACCAAAACGTCTGCACGATATGGCGCAAGCCAAAGCTTATCTTTTTGCCGGCGTGGAAATTCGCTGGTCGTGCGATGAGAGTTTGGTTGAAGACACAGATATCCCAGCCAAAGCGACATTCCACTTTCCTAATGGTCTACAAGACTATGTGGAGAAACGCGTTGAAGGCCGCACAAAGATTGTTGAAGAGACATTTGCGGGTCGCAAAGGCGAACCTGGCAAACATGGCTCTGTAGAATGGGCGATTGCTTTCACTCTGGGCGAAGCGTTTATCAACTCATACTGTAATACGGTCCCCACTCAAGATGGCGGCACCCACGAAGCAGGTTTGCGCACAGCCCTTCTCCGCGCATTCAAGGCCTATGCTGAATTAACCGGCAACAAGCGCGCTTCGATAATTACAGCTGAAGATATTCTTGCAAATTGTTCGGCGGTTCTTTCTGTATTCGTGCGCGAACCTGAATTTGTCGGTCAAACTAAAGACAAGCTGTCGAGCAGCGAAGCCACAAAGATCGTCGACAACGCAGTGCGCGACGCCTTCGATCATTGGCTGGCCGCATCACCAAACCAATCAGCCAAACTGATTGAATGGGCCATCGATCGCGCGGAAGAGCGCATCCGTCGCCGAAAAGAAAAAGAAATTGACCGCAAAACGGCAACACGCAAACTGCGGTTACCGGGCAAACTCGCCGATTGTTCTCAGGGCGCAGCAGAAGGCGCCGAGATCTTCATCGTTGAGGGTGACAGCGCGGGTGGCAGCGCGAAGCAAGCGCGTAACCGGAAAAACCAAGCGATCTTGCCATTGCGTGGTAAGATTCTAAACGTTGCAGGCGCGACACGCGACAAAGTTGCTGCAAACCAGCAAATTGGCGACTTGGTGCAAGCCTTGGGTTGCGGGACACGTGACCGCTATAAGGCTGACGATTTGCGCTACGATAAAGTCATCATCATGACAGATGCGGACGTTGACGGTGCGCACATCGCCTCACTATTGATGACATTCTTCTTCCAAGAGATGCCAAACCTCATTGAAGAAGGTCACCTTTATCTGGCAATGCCGCCACTTTATCGGATCACGCAAGGCGCAAAAACGCTTTATGCGAACGATGACGAGCATAAAGATGAACTGATGGCCACCGAATTTACCGGTCGTGGCAAGGTGGAGATCACCCGATTTAAGGGGTTGGGCGAAATGCCGTTCCAGCATTTGAAAGAAACCACCATGAAACCCGGCTCGCGGCGATTGGTGCAAATTCAGGTGGCAGACAACTTCACCGAGACAAAAGACTCTATTGATCGGTTGATGGGCAACAAACCCGAGCTGCGATTCCAATTCATCCAAGAAAACGCCGAATTCGCCACTGACTTGGATATTTGATCCAGATTCGCGCCTCAATTACGCAAAAACATCTACGAAACTGTGCTTTTGTTGCAATTCATGACTATCGTACAGCCGATCGTTAACAAAAATGCGATTCTTTCATTGACTAAAGCGACCTGCGCGTTATTGTCCCAGCTGCGGGGCCACTAGAAATAGTCGTGATGACCAGTAAAACCAAAGTGGACGTAATTACTTGAGTACAAAATTCGCAGAACTAGGTCTTAGCCAGGCCGTAACAAATGCTGTTGCAGATGCTGGTTATGAGACGCCTACCGATATTCAGCAAAAAGCCATTCCTCACATTCTCGACAAACGAGATGTGATTGGCATTGCGCAAACAGGAACCGGCAAAACGGCGTCATTCGTGTTGCCGATGCTTACGCTTCTTGAAAAAGGCCGCGCCCGGGCGCGTATGCCTCGTACGCTGATTTTGGAACCAACACGCGAACTCGCCGCTCAAGTTCATGAAAATTTCGAAAAATACGGCAAAAACCACAAGCTCACAGTGGCGCTTTTGATTGGTGGCGTGTCGTTTGAAGAGCAAAACAAAAAGCTAGACCGCGGCGCTGATGTACTTATCGCGACGCCTGGCCGCTTGCTCGATCATTTTGAACGCGGTCGCCTTTTGATGACTGGCGTTGATGTATTTGTTATCGATGAAGCAGATCGCATGCTCGATATGGGTTTTATCCCGGACATTGAGCGCATTTCTGCTTTGCTGCCAAAGCGTCGTCAGACTTTGTTCCTTTCAGCCACAATGCCAGATGAGGTTGCAAAACTTACGTCCAAATTCTTGCAAAACCCAGTGAGCGTTGAAACTGCGCGTCAAAACTCTACTGCAGATACAATCACGCAGAAGCTGATCAAAGTTGGCGGCAAGCCGTTTGAAAAGCGCGCCGCGCTACGTGAGCAAATCGACGCCGCGAAAGACCTCAAAAACGCGATTATCTTTTGTAATCGCAAGCGCGATATCGCCACATTGACCCGTTCAATGCTGCGCCACGACTACAATACTGGTGCCCTGCACGGTGACATGGACCAAAAGTCACGCATGGCAACGCTCGACGGCTTCAAGAAAAACGAAATCAAGTTTTTGATCGCCAGCGATGTGGCAGCACGCGGTCTCGACATTCCAGATGTAAGCCATGTGTTCAATTTCGACATTCCAACGCACGCTGAAGACTATGTGCACCGCATTGGTCGTACCGGCCGCGCTGGTCGTGACGGCGTTGCTGTAACACTCGTTGCAAAGTCGGACCAAAAATATCTGGACGCAATTGAAAAGCTGATTGAGAAGAAACTCGATTGGATCGAGCCAGAAAAATCAGCACCCGATTCTGCTGAACAACCAAAACAAAAGAGCAGCAAATCAAAATCCAACCAGCGTCGTTCTGGCCCATCTGCTGATGTGGAAGATTTTGAGCAAGCGGCCCAAAAATCGTCATCACATAAAAAAGGCAAAAGAAACAACAGGAAGAACGAAAAGGATTCGATTCCTTTCGGTCAGTCTGATCAGGTGCCAGCATTCCTTTTGCGCCCAGTTAGACAGGCTAGTTAATCAGTTCTTTAACTCAAAATTTAGCCTTTAGAAGCGATAAATTGACGAGCTAAATATCGAGTCGCTCGAGTTTAGTGAGGGAAAATGTGGTGGAGCCTTACTTGAATGCTTGTTTCTGAGCATGATTATCAGCGAACGCTAGAATATTCGTTCTCTGCCCTTGGCATGCTGAAGCGCGCCAAGATACCGCCCTATCCGCATTTTTATGAACTCTGCTATACCTACGCTTCCGGCATTAACGAGCAGCTCAATGAGCGCTTGAACATGTTGCTTGGTAAAGAGAACACGCTTTCCATGGAAAACGTTCTCCAAGTCTATCGCGAGTTCTTTGACAATCCTTCCGATCTCGAATCGCAATTGACCAACGTTTCGCAAGAAATGTCGTCCAAAATTGATGCGGTTAACCGCGCAATGGACGAAGCAATTGACACAGCTGAAGTTTATTCCGGTTCTCTTGAAGGCGCAGCAACTAAACTTGATAGTCAACTCGACGCACCGACACTTAAGCGTTTGGCAGCCAAACTGCATGCGGAAACAAAACGCATGCAAGAGGCAAACCAAAACCTTGAAGAAAAACTCAAAGCCTCAAAAAACGACATTTCAAGCTTGAAACGCGATTTGGATACAGCTCGTCGCGAGACCATGCTTGACGCCTTGACAAAAATTCCGAACCGGAAAAGTTTCGATCAGCGCATCAAACAAGAGTTTGAGCTTTACGCCAAGTCTGGCAAAGGCTTTAGCCTATTGATGATGGATATCGATCACTTCAAAGCATTCAACGACAATTACGGCCATCAAACAGGTGACCAAGTGTTGCGTCTTGTGGCGATGACTGTGAAATCCAACATTAAAGGCCGTGATCACGCCGCTCGTTACGGTGGCGAAGAGTTTGCAGCGATCTTGCCGGACACGGACCTTAAAGGTGCGCGCGTTATTGCGGAGAAAATCCGTAAAGCGGTCCACGCTAAAGAATTGTTGAAACGTTCAACAAATCAAAAACTTGGCCGCATTACCGTTTCAATCGGTGCCGCATCCATTCACCGCGATGAGTCGCTACATGAACTCATCGAACGCGCCGACGAGTGTCTTTACGCCGCCAAACGCGCTGGTCGCAACCGTGTTGTATGCGAAACAGACGAAGAATTCCGCAACTCAAAAGTTGCGTAAATTCATCGCCGTCTGATTTTTCAGAATACCAAAAGATTTGGTGGCAGCATTGCAGCTTAACTTGCGTGCCGTCGTGCAAGAAACTTGACGACCAGCCAATCAAACATCTTGCGTGCCGTTTGCGCAGAAACAATACCTTGGCGAATTTCAAACTCTTCGAATTTGAAGTTACGCGCGGGCAACCCAAAAGACTTGAACTGACTTGCTAGCGAGGTGCGCATCTTTTCAGCGCCACAAAAATAGACTTTGCAGCTTTCCATCGAGAACCCAGTTAGTTCCTGTATGCGCTCAACGCTTACACGGCCACCATTTTGACTTTCAATCAAGTGAAGATGAAAGTTCTTGTTTTCGCTTGCCGCGGCTTTTAATTCGTCAAGATGTGCAGCCTGCGCTTGCATTCTCACGCAATAGAACAAATGAACCGGCGTCTCAGTTGGCTTAAGCGCAGAAGCAAAAGCCAAAAACGGTGTGATACCAATACCACCTGCAATCCAGATTTCCGGCGTCGCGGATTTATCATTCCGACGGAAATGTCCAAACGCTGGCGACAATCTGGCTTTTCCGCCAACTTCAATGCCGTGAGAAAGCTTACGCGTCCCATTCCCCAATTGTTTGAACGAGAATCGAATGGTTCGATCTTTGTTAGGCGCCGAACTAATGGTGAATGGGTGAATTTCGTTGTGCCCTGCCCCTTTGAAACTCACAAAAGCAAACTGACCCGCAGCGTGGTTTAATCCGCGGCCATTTGGCGACAGGGTAACCGAGGTAGCGTCGCCGCTCTGCTCAACTTTCGAAACCGTGTAGCCATGTCGCCCACGCCAAATTGTGTTCGGGAGCAATGTGTACAAATAAAAGATCAGGCCCGCGATGCAGAAACTGTTCACATATATGCCCACCGGGTCGAACACATTGAATGGCTTGATGATAAACACATAGTGGAACGCTGCCATTGCAAAGAGTGCGCCCATAAATTTGTGGGTCAATTTCCACCAGTGATACGGAATGAAAGTGACAACAGTAATGATGCCAAGGATCAGAAAACCATAAAGACTGATTTCTCCAAATGTGTCGGCTAGTTCGGTCAAACCGTTTTCGACACCAACACCCTCAACATCTGCATCAATCGTATCATGCAGCAGGACTGCCGCTAACGCGATGATTCCGAGCCACTTATGCAGCACATACATTCGGTCGAGCCCACCGAATATGCTTTCAAGAACAACAAGTCGCGTCGCCAGCAACTGGGTGAAGCACATCAAAATAAGCGCAACGACGCCAATATACTGACTAAAAACCGCTGGAAACCCATGTTTCACTGCCATTGGATAAAACCAATATAGTGGCAGCGCTGAGGCTACAATGATCAAAACAATTCCGAAGATACGCATATGTCTGCCCTACTATCCCGCCCTACCATCCCCATGGGAGCATGTTGCGATATAGGTATCAGAATTGTTGGGGCAAACCTAGCCTTTAGGCGTCGGCTTTTGCGCGTGCTTTCGCGATTTCTTCCAAATCGGCTGGTTCGAGCATCACGCTCTCGCCACAACCGCAGGCGCCTTTTTGGTTTGGGTTCTCGAACGTAAATTCGGACTTCAGGATGTCTTCCTTAAAATCCATCACGGTACCGAGAAGGAATAGAGTGGCTTTCGGGTCAATATAGACCTCAACGCCATGTTCAGAAACATGATCGTCACCGGCAACTGGCTCGCTCACATAGTCCATGGTGTAGGCCATCCCCGCACAACCAGCATTCTTCACGCCAACGCGCACGGCGTTTGCGGTCTTGTCTTCTGACTGCGCCAAAATTGCTTTGACTTGATCAGCAGCTTGCTCGGTTATGCTAAGGATTTTCATCTCTTTTTACCACCAATTGAGCGCAACCTGCGCTTCTTCTGACATGCGATCCGGACCCCATGGCGGTTCAAACACCATGTTCACCGCCACGTCTTGAATACCGCCAACAGTGCGCACTGCATTCTCAACCCAGCCTGGCATTTCGCCAGCAACCGGACAGCCAGGCGCCGTAAGCGTCATGTCAATGGTCACGTTGCGATCGTCATCCATATCTACCTTGTAGATAAGACCGAGTTCATAAATATCAACGGGGATCTCTGGATCGTAGACGGTTTTAAGTGCCGCAACGATCTCTTCGGTAATCCGCGCCATTTCCGCTTCGGTCATGCCTTTTGGCACAGAAAAGTCTGCCGCATTCACCACAACTTCTTCTGCCGGCTCCGCTGTTTGAGCTACTTCTTCACTCATAAACTCGCTCCTTTAAGCGAAAAATGCTTGCGCTTTTTCAATACCTTCAACCAAAGCATCCACATCGTCCTTGCCATTATAAACAGCAAATGATGCACGACAGGTTGATGTGACACCAAACCGCTTCAGCAATGGTTGCGCGCAGTGTGAACCCGCACGGACAGCAATGCCATAGCGATCCAGAATCGTGCTGAGATCGTGCGCATGCACACCTTCCATCGCGAAGGAAAAGATAGCACCTTTGCCCGGTGCATTGCCAATCAATCGCAATGAATTGATCTGGCTGAGCTTTTCATACGCATATTGGGCAAGCTCCGCCTCATGCGCTTTGATATTCTCGCGACCAATATCTTCAATATAGTCGAGCGCAGCGCCTAGCCCAATCGCCTGCACGATTGGCGGCGTGCCCGCTTCAAAGCGATGCGGTGGCTCATTGTAGGTCACATCATCCAATGTGACATCGCTGATCATCTCGCCGCCACCTTGGAATGGCTGCATCTCGCGCAACAACTCAGCCTTGCCGTAGAGTATGCCGATACCCGTTGGTCCATAGAGCTTGTGGCCCGTCATGATGTAGAAATCGACGTCCAAATCTTGAACATCAACCACTTCATGTACCGCGCCCTGACTGCCATCTACGACCACAGGAATACCGCGTGCATGGGCGATCTCGCACACCTTTTTGATCGGCACGACGGTGCCGAGCACATTCGACATGTGCGTGATTGCAACGACTTTTGTTCGCTCCGTCAGCGTTGCCGCAAATGCATCAAGGTCGAAACTGCCATCATCGCCGACATCCACCCACTTGATCACAGCGCCTTTGCGCTCACGGTGAAAATGCCACGGCACGATGTTGGAGTGGTGCTCCATCATGCTGATGACAATTTCGTCGCCCTCACCGATCTTTGGCCCCACAAAGCTTGAGGCAACAAGGTTCAAAGCTTCGGTCGCGGAACGCGTAAACACCACATCTTCTGAACGAGGAGCATTCAAAAACTTTGCAGCCTTTTCGCGTGCAGCTTCAAATGCTTCAGTTGCACGATTTGAAAGCGTGTGAAGTCCACGGTGCACATTTGCATATTCGCTTTGGTAAGCCTTGGTGATGCGATCGATCACCTGCTGTGGCTTTTGCGCGGACGCACCACTATCCAGATACACCAGCCGACGGCCGTGTATCTCTTCTTTCAGAATAGGAAAGTCGGCGCGTACGCGATCCAAATCGAACATATGCCCTTAGGCCTCGTCTCGCTTGTGCAACCAAAGATCAACTTGCGCTTCAAGTGAACCAACAACAGCTTCAACTTCAATCGGCTCAAACATTTCGGCCAAGAAAGCGCGGATCAGCATTGCTTTTGCTTCTTTGCGTGGAATGCCTCGGCTCATCAAATAGAACAGATGGTTCTCATCCAATTCACCGCAAGTCGCACCGTGGGCGCAAATCACATCATCAGCAAAAATCTCAAGCTCAGGCTTAACCAAAATCTCGCCACGCTCAGACAAGATCAAACCTTGGCTCATCATCTGCGCGTCAGTTTTTTGAGCATCCTGCGCCACATTGATGCGGCCTTGGAAGATTGCCTTCGCGCGATCGATCACAACATTTTTGAAGCTTTCAGTGCTTGTTGTGTTCGGCACAGCATGGTCAACCACAAGCGTGATGTCAGCATGTTGATTTTCTGCCAACAAGTTCATGCCGGCAAAATCAGCATGCGAACCTTCGCCCGCGAAGTTCGCATTTACAACAGTACGGCTCAAAGAAGCGTAAGTGTGCTGAACAAATGTGCGCAACTGCACATCACCACCAAGCTCATAACGGTTTGTTGCGAAATGCCGTGTGTCTGTTGAGTTTCCATCGAGCTGCAAGTGCACAAATTCAGCACCGTCGCCCAATTTGATGTCGGTCGTTGCCAAACGCATATGCGCAGCGTCTGATGCGTTGAATGTCTCGACCAAAGTCGCCTTCGCACCTGCTGCAACCTCAACAACAACCTTGTCGGCGTTGATTGAAGCCGCACCATCGATCACACGGTCAATGTGTAACACTGTAGAAACATTGCCTTCGATTTTGATCGAAACGACATCACCAACCAGCGCTTCGCTCAACAAAACAACGCTGTCGTCATCACGCGCATCATTTGCAGAAGTTGAAATGCTCA